>NZ_JBEGDB010000052.1:0-38714 GCF_043638955.1 Bradyrhizobium sp. 31Argb
GCGCGAAACTACTTCGCCGTCGTCGCCATTGCCGCCACTCTGCTCTGGATAAGGTAACTGTCCACACGGCCTAAAGCGGGATGACGATTCGAAGAAAAGTCATCACGCTTTAACGGCTGATCCGCCAGATCGTGCCGTTGGCGTCCTCGGTTATGAGCAGCGCGCCGTCGCGTGCCACGGCGACGCCGACCGGGCGTCCCCAGACTTCGGAATCGTTGATGACGAAGCCGGTCGCGAAGTCCTCGTATTCGCCCGTCGGCACGCCGTCCCGCAACCGGATGCGGATCACCTTGTAGCCCGTGCGCTTCGATCGGTTCCACGAGCCGTGCAGGGCCGCGAAGATGTCGCCGCGATACTCGGCGGGAAAATTCTGGCCATCATAGAACGTGAGGCCAAGCGAAGCCGAATGCGCCTGCAGCAGCACGTCGGGGACCGTCACCTTGTCCTTCAGCTCAGGCCGCGCGCCGGCGTGCCGCGGATCCTGATTGGCACCGATGTAGAACCACGGCCAGCCATAGAACGCGTTCTCGCGGACGCGGGTCACATAGTCGGGCACGAGGTTGTCGCCGAGACCATCGCGCTCATTGGTCGAGCACCAGGGCACGCCCGTTTGCGGCTGGATCGCAAGCCCGACGCAGTTCCGGATACCGGTGGCAAAGGTGCGCTGGTTCTTGCCGTCAGGATCGAAGGCAAGCACCGCCGCGCGGTCGGTCTCGTTGCCCCAGGCGGCGCCGAGCGGGCGCTCGCGCTTCCAGGCTTCCAAGCCACCCGGTGGGGCACCCATGCCCTCCCCCGAATTGCCTGCCGAGCCGACCGAGACCAGCATCCGCTTATTGTCGGGCGTAAAGACAATGTCGCGAGTCGAATGGCCCCAGCCGTGCGGCAGCTTGGCGACGACTGTCTCCGGCTTTCCGGAAGCCTTGAGGTCGCCATTGCGATAGGCAAAGCGGACCACGCTTCCGGTGTTGGCGACATAGAGCCATTGCGGGTTGTCGCCACTCGGAAAGAAGGCGATGCCGAACGGACGATCGAGGCCGGTAGCGTAGACTTCGTTGATCGTGGGTTTGGTCGCACCATCGGCGGCACGCAACAGACGGATGCGCCCGGCGCGCGTCTCAGCGACGAAGATGTCGCCGTTCGGCGCGGTCTTGATGATGCGCGGCCCGTTCAAGCCGTCGGCGAACAGGTCGGCCTTGAAACCCCGGCGGCACTTGGGGAATTGCCGAGGCCGTTCGCGGCGCGACCCGCGACATGTTCGCGCTCGATGGCGTCGCGCCAGGTTTGGGCAGATCCTGCGGCGTGATCAGACGCAAGGTGCCGGGCTTGTCGCGCCGCCAATCGCCAAAGGCTTCCTGTCCCTTGAGTACGGCCTGCTGTGCGCTTGCAGCAGCCGGGATCATCAATACGAGCAAGGTCGCAATCGGAACGCCTACTGCAATTGGCTTCCAGGGCATTTCACATCCTCACGCGAGACGACGATCTCGCGAACACGCATCCATAGCGTGGAACCTTTGCAGGCTCATTTCACAATCGCGTCTGTGGTTGCGACGATTTGGCCATCAATGCCCTCTTGCCGGCGCGTTGAGCTCGATCGAGCGCATGCTCAGCGCGAGCGGGATCATCAGGGCGCCGATGACCGCGAGCGTCCAGAACACATCGATATAGGCGAGGAAGTCGATCTGGCGCTGCAACGTCTGGCCGACCCAGGCGATCGCCTGCGAGGCCGCGTCGGTGGCATTGGAGCCCTGCGCCTGGAAATAGCGCGTCATCGCATCGATGGTCTGCTGGTAACCGATGTCGGACGGCGCGGCGTGTTCGACCAGCCGGCTCTGATGGAATTGCTGGCGCTGCGCCAGCACCGTCTGCGCCAGCGCTACTCCCATGGAACCGCCGATGTTGCGTGCGACGTTGATCAGCGCCGAGGCTTGATTGGTCTTCTCCGGCGGCACGCCATCGTAGGATGCGGTCGTCACGGGCAGGAACAGGAACGGCAGGCCCATGCCGAGAAAGATGCGCGACCAGGCCGCGTAGCCATAGGTCATGTCCTCGGTGAGCCCCGTAAGATGCCACATCGAGAGCATCACGATCGTCGCGCCAACCATGATCAGGTATTTCGGCTGCACGATGCTCACGAGCCTGCCGACGATCGGCATCATCAGCAGGGTGAAGATGCCACCCGGGGAGAGCACGAGGCCGGCGAGCATCGCGGTATAGTCCAGCTCGGCCTGCAGCAGTTGCGGCAGGATCTGGGTGGTCGAAATCAAGACCGCGCCGGTGCCGAGCATCACCAGGAAGCAGGCGGCGAACTGCCGGCGGCCAAGCAGGCGAAGATCGACGATCGGGTCCTTGCGCGTCAGCTCCCAGGGGATCAGCGCCAGCAGGCAGAAGGCCGAAATCAGTGCGAAGCCAAGGATCATGTTCGATCCGAACCAGTCGTTGCGCTGGCCTTCGTCGAGCACGAATTCGAGCGAGCCGAGTCCGACCGCGACCAGCGCGAAGCCGACATAATCGACGCGGATGCCATTGCGGAGCAGTTCGCGCCGCTCTTCCTCAGCGCCCGACGGTTCGCTGACCAGCGATCCCACCAGGAACAGCGAGAGCAATCCCATCGGCACGTTGATCAGAAACACCCAGTGCCAGGAATAGGTATCGGTGATCCAGCCGCCGAGGGTCGGCCCGATCACCGGCGCCACCACTACGGCGACGCCGTAGATCGCAAAGGCCTGCCCGCGCTTGGCCGGCGGAAAGGAGTCGGCGAGGATCGCCTGCTCGGAGGTCGCCATGCCTCCTCCACCGAGTCCTTGCAGGATACGGAACAGCACCAGGGATTCCAGGCTCCAGGCAAATCCACACAGCAGCGAGGCCACGCTGAAGGTGGCCACGCAGATCATATAGAAGCGCTTGCGCCCGATCACGGTGGCGAGCCAGCCCGAAATCGACAGCACGATCGCGTTGGCGACAAGATAGCTGGTGATGACGTAGGTGCTCTCGTCGATCCCGACGGCCAGCCCGCCCGCGATGTGTCGCAGCGCGACGTTGGCGATCGTCGTGTCCAGCACCTCCATGAAGGTCGCGATCGAGACGACGAAGGCGATCAGGTAAGGATTGTGCCCGCCGGCCGCCGAGCGCTCCGGCGACCAGCCGCCGGCCTGGGTCGTGTCCGTCATTGTACTTTCGTCCAGGGCACGACCGACATGCCGGGGCCGACGGGGACGTCGGCGGGCCAATGATCAACCACGATCTTCACCGGCACGCGCTGCACGACCTTGACGTAGTTGCCGGTGGCGTTCTCTGCCGGCAGCAGGCTGAACGCCGTGCCCGAGCCCGGCTGCACCGAGTCGACGTGTCCGGTCAGCTTGCGATCCGGATAGGCGTCGATCCTGAACTCGACGGGTTGGCCCGGACGCATATAGCGAAGCTGGGTCTCCTTGTAGTTCGCCACGATCCAGACCTCGTCGGGCACGAACATCATGATGCTCTGCCCGGCCGTCGCATACGTCCCCTTGGCGCCGCTCAGCTTGACGACGCGTCCGGACTGGGCAGCTGTGACATTGGTGTATTGGAGATTGAGCCTGGCCTGATCGCGCTGCGCCTCCGCCTGCTGCAGCGAGGCCTTGGCGCTCTCGCGTTGGGCCTGCAGCGGCTTGATCCCAAGCTCTGCGACGGTTACCGCCGTCCTCGCACGGGTAGTATTGGCCTGCTGCGCTTCGAGGTCGGACTTGGTCTGTTGCTCACGCTGCAGCGTCCCCGCGCCCTTCTGCAGGAGATCGTCGGCACGCGCGGCCTCCTGCTGCGCGAATTGCAGTTGCGCTTCGGCCTGTGCGAGCTGCGCTCTCGCCTGATCGATCTGCGCCTGCTGGCTGGTGATCTGGGCCTCGATATTGGCGATGTTGGCCCGCGCGGCGGCAACCTGCCCCTCGGCCTGGTCGACAGCGATCCTGTAGTCGCGATCGTCGATACGGGCGAGCAGATCGCCCGCATTGACGTGCTGGTTATCCGTGACGGGCACGTCCACAAGATAGCCGCCGACCTTCGGAGCAACCGAGAAGCTGCGGGCGGCGACAAAAGCATCGTCGGTCGATTCGTAATCACGGACCTCGAGCCAGTAGACGCCGCCGCCAATCAGCGCAGCCAGGAGAACGCAGGCGCCCGCGATCGCCAACAGCCAGTGCTCGCGGAACCGATCGAGCATCGATGGCTTGTCAGGCGCCGTTGGCGGACTGTCCCGCGTTTCGCTGACGTCCCTGAGTTCAGGCTTCTGCTCGGGGGAGCGTTCCGGAGGCCGTGTTTCTTCCGCGGACGGCCTACGCTCTCGGGTCGTGGCATCCACGGCAGCACCTCAAGCGAAGATGATTGGCAATCGATCTGGCTAACCGCGCGGTCAGAGCATGGTTCCCAGCAAGCCGTTCATCGGGCACCGTTGCCTGTTGGAACCCTCTCGCGGACCAACTGTTTTCAGTGGTTCGTTGCGCTCCCCTGGAGAGCGTCTTGCCGGGAAAGAAGTGACGGTTCGCTCGGACACAATGGCGCGCATTCTGATCGGGACATCCGGCTGGCATTACGAATCTTGGCGCGGGCCGTTCTTCCCGAAGGGCCTGCCGCTCAAGAATCAGCTTCGCTACTACGCAAGCCAATTTCCGACCACAGAATTGAACGGCGTGTTCTATCGCACGCCGACGCCGGAGGCGGTGAAGGGCTGGCGCGAGCAGACGGATCAGGATTTTGTCTTCGCCTGGAAGGCGTCCAAGTTCATCACGCATTGGAAGCGTCTGTCGGAGAATTCCGTGAACAGCCTCGAGTTGCTCGAAGATCGCCTGTCGCTACTGGGCAACAAGGTCGGTCCCATCCTGTTTCAACTGCCGCCGCAGTTTGAGGCCAAGCCGGATCGCCTCGCCTCCTTCCTCAAGCTGCTGTCGAGGAAGCGCCGCTACAGCTTCGAATTCCGGCACCCGAGCTGGTACGCCCCGAATGTCATGCGGCTGCTGGCCGATGCGAACATCTCGCTCTGCATTTCGGACCATCATGACGCGCCAGCGCCGTGGAAGCGCACCGCCGATTTCGTCTACGTCAGAGGCCACGGCCCTGGCGGCCGATACAAGGGTCATTATCGCAGCGCGACCTTGGCCGAGTGGGCCAAGCGCATCCGCTCCTGGAAGAAGCAGGGCTGCGACGTCTACGTCTATTTCGACAACGACCAGAAGAGCGCCGCGCCCGCCGACGCAGCTACGCTGCGACAATTGATCGAAGGGAGAAAGTAGGAACCACGCCAACCGCGTAGAGCCCCGGCTGAGAAAAAATGCCGGCTCATGGCCGGCATTTTCTTCATCGCATCGATCTAATATTGGCCGCCCGATTGCTTGCCCTTGTTGCCGCTGGTGCCGGGACCTTGGCTGGAAGGATGGGCCGCGCGGCTCGAGCCGCCGCCAGCGCCGGTCGTCATGCCTTTCTTGCTGGGGTGCGTACTCGTATGCGGCGTCGCGCCAGGCCCGACATTGCCCTGGCTGGACGCACCCGGCGCGGGCTGCTGCGCGAGTGCGCCGCCGGCAGACAATGCCAGAACGCATGCAGAGGCCAGAATGATCTTCTTCATCGGTATCTCCTTGGATTGACTTGTCGGCTCAACCCGGCGCCGCCCGAACCGGTTCCTACCGCCGTGGACGCAAGTTCGTGCGTTTCGCCATCCATGTTCAATAGATCGCGAGAAGACTTAGGAACCAAACACGCCAAACCGGGTTCCCCAGGAAGATTCGAGGAACCGACATGTCGGCATGGTTCAAGGACGAGTCCTTCCCCGTGCTGCTGGAGAGCGCGGTACAGATCGCGTGGGACTATCTCAGGCGGGCTGGCGAAATCGATGATCCGGTGGAAGCACACCACTTCCTGATCGAGAAAGTCGCCTTCATGATCAGCCAGGGCCAGCACAACAGGCTTGTGCTGTCGAATCGCGCCATTTCCGCCTTTCAGCAATACAAGCGCGCACGCACCATCGAGTTGTCGTTGATCTCGCGATGAGGTCGGTCATAGGCGCGGCGCGCCTTACCTAGTGGATGATGTCCAGCGGCAATCGGCAAATCTCGTCGCCGTCTTCGTTGGTGACGAGGATCGAGTAGTGCCGGTTCTTCAGGTTCGGGTGTTCGCCGAGCAGGCGCCGCGCGATGTTGTCGGCCGAATCCATCGCGGCGATATCGTCAGCGAGTTCCGCGCCGCCTTGATCGGCAACCGTCTTGGTGTTGACGAGATCGAAATGGTAGAGCGGCATTTTTCGCTCCCGCCTGGCATCGTCTCACCCGAGACTACGCACGACAACCCGACTTGGTTCCCGGTCGTAGCCGCCGTCCCGTCGCGCCTTGAAAATCCTGCGGCCCGAAGGAACGCCGGTCCGCAACATCGGTTAGGCGGTAAACGACGACAGCGAGGTCTGCCATGAGAGTTTGCGATGCGATGACCCCCGACGTTCAGCTCTGTACTCCCGAAGACAGCTTGAAGGATGCGGCAGAGGCAATGGGCGCGCTTGGCGTCGGACTGCTGCCGGTCACCGAGAATGACCGCCTCGTCGGCATGGTGTCCGACCGCGATATCGCTGTTCGCGGCGTCGGCATGGGCCGCGGACCGGAGGCGCGGATCCGGGACGTCATGACTGCCGAGGTGAAGTACTGCTTCGAAGATCAGGATCTCGACGAGGTCATGGCAACTATGGGCGAGATTCAGGTCCGTCGCATGCCCGTACTCAATCGCGAAAAGCGGTTGGTCGGCATTATTGCGCTCGGCGATATTGCGCAGGCCAAGGACGGTCACAGCGCGGGCGTGGCGCTGAGCGAGATTTCTCGTCCCAGCGCCCAACATGCACAGCTATAGCGATGCACGAGCATCAACACGACAAAGTCAGCCTCAACCTTGACCTGCTTTGCGCGACATTGGCGATCGTCAGCGCGGCGCTGCTCACGGGGATGCTGAGATATCTGTTGGGATGAAGAGCCCCAATCATGTGCGGCGGACCGCCGACCGCGTCCCTGTGCTTGCCGGGTTTCCTGAGCGCCGCTGGCGCCAGCACCTGTTCGCGAATGGCTTATATTGAATTCGCGATCCGGGAGACGGCTCCGTCTGCCGTGACCTGCTCGTCGTTCGTCTCGAAAGTCATCGAGAGGCCGCCCGTTGGACCGATGGCTCGCTCAAGCCATTTGATCGACTCTTCGATCCAGTGATCGCTATTCGCTGGATCGGCTTGCGCCCTCGCCCGGCAGGCATCGGCCTGCGCCAGACAGGCAGCCTTGCGATCCATCGTCATCTCAGCGCGGCGATTGCAGGCCGGGCGAGGTCAGCCACTCGTTCAGATGAGCGGCGGTTTCCGCTTGCCTTGCCTTCTTCAGCAGTGCGTCACGCGCTTCACCTTGCGGCAACTGCTCGGCTGCCGCGCGTGCCTCGTCTGCCGCCCTCTGGAGCCGCTCGTCGAACGGCACGCTGTTCTTTCTTCGATTGCGCTTTGCCGTCATGGAAGTCTCCCGCTTCGCAAGTGAGTATAGAATCGCGCTTCCAACAACCTATCGTCGCTAACTCAGGTTACTTCGCGCGAACAAAATAAGCGGCTAGGCAGGAACGAATCACTCGAAAAACAGCCCCAACGGCCTCTCTTGGCAACCCGTCGCTCCTCCGCAGCTAAGGCTTGGACTGCATGGCGGCTTCGCCCTGCTCCCGCGCCGGCACGCTCACATGCACTTCATGGCCCTGCCGAATCGCCAAAGATGCAGCAGCGACGGCCGATTCGAACGCGGATTCCTTGGTCGCATATTCACCGTTCACAACGCCGTCGTGCAGCACTCCCCATTGGTCGCGAATTGGCACGATGGCGTATTGCGCAAGTCCCATCTTCCTCTCCGCTGCAAACGTCTTCGTGATTACTTCTTGTCGGGATCGTTCGGGCGAACGGTCATGTTGCTCTCGGGCATTTTGTCCTTGCCCGCGTCGCCATTGTCGTCCCGCCCGCCTGAAGTCGATGTCCCGCTACCGCTCCGGCTCGGTCTCGTTGCACTGCCGATTGTCGCCGCAGAGCCTGGCGTGGCGGAGCTCGCGGCCGGGTCTCCCGTGGTCGATCCGCGCCCGCTCGGTGCGCCGTCCGTTTGCGCCAGTGCGAGCGCGGAGCACAGCGTGAATCCAAAAGCCAATGCAATGCGTGTCAGTTTCATCGCAAGCCATCCTTAAGATGTCGATGAAACTAATCGGCCAGTGACGAGAACGTTCCTAATCGCGGTTTCCGACGCCTGATCCGTCGTGGCTATGCGGTGCGCGAACTGAGCGCCGGCTCCGGTCCTGGCGCATTCATATCTCGATATGGAGCGGCCTCCGTGCGCGGCTTTCCCTGCAGCGGCACCGTTAGGCGACAGACCAGGCCTTCAGGGCGCCAATCGAAATCGGCATTGCCGCCAAGCTGGGTCTCGATGCTGGCGATCACGCTCCTCGTGCCGAATCCCTTGGAGGTCGGCTTTGTTACTCGCGGTCCGCCTGTTTCAACCCACGCCAGGATCAGCCTGTCGCTCTGCACTTCCCAGGTGATGGCGAGTCGGCCCGACAGCGAGGAGAGGCTGCCATACTTCGCGGAGTTGGTGACGAGCTCGTGCAGCGCCAGCGCCAGCGTTTGCGCCGTGGCAGGCTCGAGCTGGACCTCCGCACCCTCATACTGGATTTGTCCGGCTTCCGAATACGGCGCTACTTCTTCGGCCACCAGTCGCCGGATTTCCGCGCCCTGCCAGCTCGACAGCGACAGCACAGTGTGAACCCGCGCGAGCGCCGTGATCCGGCCCTCGACCGCCTGCACATAGGCGTTGACATTCTGCGCGCGCGTCAACCGTACGATCGACTGCGCCAGCGCGAGAGCGTTCTTGGCGCGATGATCGACTTCTCGCGTGAGCAGGCTCTGCCGTTCTTCGGCGCGCTTGCGGTCGGTGATGTCGACGGTGACGCCGCTGACCCGCACGACCCGGCCGTTCTTGTCGGTCGTCGCTGCCGCCGTGCCGACGCACCAGCGCACCTCCCCGTCGGGGCGGACGACGCGGAATTCAGCCTCGTATGATTTCACGCCCTTCGCGAATTCGGTCCAGGCCTCGCGCAAGCCGTTGAAATCCTCGGGATGAAACAGCGCTTGAATGTTGGCGGAAGTCAGCTCGAAGCTCTTGGCATCAACGCCGAAGATCTTGTACTGGCCATCGTCCCACATCCAGTCACCGTTGACCCAATCCCAGTCCCAGGAGCCCATCTTGCCGGCGGCAATCGCCATGCTGCGGCGCTGTTCGCTTTCGACCAGCCGCGCGGTTGATTGCTCGAGCTCCGCGGTGCGCGCGCGGACGCGGTCCTCAAGTTCGGAATTGAGCCGCTCCAACTGCCGGGTCTTGCGGTAGAGCTCGGCGAAGACGCGGATCTTCGCGCGCAGCACTTCCGGCACCACCGGCACCGGAACGTAGTCGACTGCGCCCATCTCGTAGCCGCGCAGCCGATCGATATCGCTGACCTGGATCGCCGAGATGAAAATCATTGCGGTCTTCTGGAAGCGCGGATGCTCGCGGATCATGGCCGCGAGCTCGAAACCATCGAGCTCGGGCATGCAGACGTCGACCAGGATGACCGCGACTTCGTTCTTGAGCAGAAACTCGAGCGCTTCCCGCCCCGACGCGGCCACCACCAGATTCTCGCCGAGCTCCTTCAGGATCACTTCATAGGCCAGCAGCTTCGCCGGCTGGTCATCCACCAGAAGAATGTTTACCTTTTCATGGTCCATCATCTTCATGCCGCTTCAGCGATGTAGCCACATGCGGATGGCGAGCAGCAATTGCTCGGTATTCACCGGCTTGGCCAGATAATCCGACGCGCCCGCTTCCAGGCATTTCTCGCGGTCGCCCTTCATCGCCTTCGCGGTCAGTGCGATGATGGGAAGACGGGCAAGCGCCGCATTCTGCCTGATCACACCGATGGTCTGATAGCCGTCCATCTGCGGCATCATGATGTCCATCAGGACGATGGCAATCTTGGGATTGGATTCGACCAGCGCGATCGCCTCGTGGCCCGTTGTAGCCGTCAGTACCCTCATACCGCGCCGTTCGAGCACGCTGGAAAGCGCGAAGATGTTCCGCGCGTCGTCGTCGACGAGAAGCGCCGTCTTGCCAATCAGATCCTCATCGGAACTGTTAAGTTTCTCTAGCATCCTTTGCTTTTCAATCGGCAATTCCGTGATGACACGGTGCAAGAACAGTGACGTTTCGTCGAGCAGACGCTCCGGTGATTCGACGCCTTTTACGACAATGCTGCGCGCCATCGTATGAAGTTCGGCATCCTCCTCGGCCGAGAGTTCCCGTCCGGTGAAGACCACGATCGGAACATTGGACAGGTTCTCGTCCTTGCGGATTTCGTCGAGCACCTCAAAGCCGCTCATATCAGGCAGCCGCAGATCGAGTACGACGCAGTCGCAAGGGATGCTTCGCAAGGTAGCGAGCGCCCCGGCTCCGGTACCGGTGGTGACGATCTCGACGTCCTTGTGATCCAACAGTTCTTTGATGCTGAGCCGTTCGGCCGGATTGTCTTCCACGATCAGGAGCCGCTTGCGTCGCGGCCTTGCATATTCCTTGATCTGGGCGAGCGCCGCGCTGACGCCCTCGGTCGTCGTGGGCTTGTTGACGAAGGAGAAGGCGCCGCGCGCCAGCGCATGCTGTCGGTCCTCGTCGAGCGTGATGACCTGCACCGGAATGTGCCGGGTCAGCGGATTGTGCTTGAGCTGGCTCAGCACGGTCCAGCCGAGCATGTCGGGCAGGAACACATCGAGCGAAACCGCGGTCGGCTGGAACTGCTTGGCGAGGTCCAATGCCTCGGCGCCGCGGTTAGCGACCAGGACCTTGAAACCCTTGTCCCGTGCGAGATCGACCAGGACCCGCGCGTAATGCGGGTCGTCTTCGACGATCAGGAGGATTCTGTCTCCAGGCTCGAGATTAAGCCGGTCATCCGGCACTTCCGCCACGCGCTCCTGCGCTGCGGGCGCTTGCAATGCCGGCGCACCGCCCTGCGATAAGGGCAGCGCGGGCGGCACGCGAAGCGCAACGCTCGGGCCGGAATATTTCAGCGGCAGATAGAGCGTGAAGGTACTGCCTCTGCCGGGCGCACTTCGCAGATGGATCTCGCCGCCGAGCAGGCTCGCAAGTTCGCGGCTGATCGCAAGGCCGAGGCCGGTGCCGCCATATTTGCGGCTGGTGCCTGCGTCCGCCTGCTGGAACGCTTCGAAGATCAGCTTCTGCTTGTCCAGGGGGATGCCGATGCCGGTATCGCTCACCTCGAAGGCGACGACTGCGGGTGCGGTGTTGAGAATTGGATGCTCGGCGCTCCAGCCGCCGACCGCGGCCGAGACGGTCAGCTTGACGCCGCCCTCGGCGGTGAACTTGAAGGCGTTGGACAACAGGTTCTTCAGCACCTGCTGCAGGCGCTTGGAGTCGGTGACCATGCTACGGGAAAGCGTCTCGTCGACCTCGATGCGAAACGACAGATGACGGTTTTCCGCCTCGTGGCGGAACGGCCGGCCGACGGTTTCGAGCAGGCTCGATGTCAGGATTTCCTCGGCGTCCACGGTCACGGTACCGGACTCGATCTTCGAGAGGTCGAGGATGTCGCTGATCAGGTTGAGCAGGTCGGTGCCGGCGCCGTGGATGGTGCGGGCGAATTCAACCTGTTTGGGCGCAAGATTGCCTTCGGGATTATCCGAGAGCTGCTGGCCGAGGATCAGGATGCTGTTCAACGGTGTGCGCAGCTCGTGCGACATGTTGGCCAGGAATTCCGACTTGTATTTCGAGGTCAGCGCAAGCTCGCTCGCCTTTTCTTCCAGCGCGCGGCGTGCCTGCTCGATTTCCTGGTTCTTGCGTTCGACCTCGACGTTGCGTTCGGCGAGCTGTTGCGCCTTCAGTTCGAGCTGCTCATTGGTCTGCTGCAATTCCCGCTGCTGGGCCTGAAGCTCGCCCGCGAGCTGTTGCGACTGCTTCAGCAGGCCTTCGGTCTGCATCGTTGCCTCGATGCTGTTGAGCAGGATGCCGACGCTGTCGGTCAATTGCTCCACAAAGGTGATCTGCGAGGCGGTGAACGACGCGAGCGAGGACAGCTCGATCACGGCCTTGACCTGGTTCTCGAACAGGACCGGGAATGCCACCACGTTCTTCGGCAGCACGCGCATTAGCGCCGAATTGACCGGCACCACGTCGGCCGGAATGTCCGAAAGCAGCCGCTGCCGCTTGTCCAGTGCGCATTGGCCAATTAGCCCCTCGCCCATGCGCACGAATGATGGATGCGGATTGGCGCCGTCGTCGGCATAGGCGGACAACAGGCGCAGTTGCGGAATCTCGGCGCTCTCGACCTGGTAGATCACGCCCATATGCGCGTTGATCACGGGCGCCAATTCGGCCAGCAGCAGCCGCCCCACGGTCGACAGATCGCGCTGGCCCTGCAGCATGTTGGTGAATCTGGCGAGATTGGTCTTCAGCCAGTCCTGCTCGGTGTTCCGATCCGTGGTCAGACGGAGGTTGCCGATCATGGTGTTGATGTTGTCCTTGAGTTCGGCCACCTCGCCGCGGACATCGACCTGAATGGTGCGGGTCAGGTCGCCTTTTGTCACCGCGGTCGCGACCTCCGCGATAGCGCGGACCTGCGAAGTCAGGTTGGCGGCCAGCAGGTTGACGTTGCCGGTCAGATCCTTCCACGTGCCGGCGGCGCCGGGCACATTGGCCTGGCCGCCGAGCCGGCCCTCGACGCCGACTTCGCGCGCCACGGTCGTGACCTGATCGGCGAATGTGGCCAGGGTCTCGGTCATGTTGTTGATGGTGTCGGCGAGCGCGGCCACCTCGCCTTTCGACTTCACGGTCAGGTTCTGCTTCAGATCGCCATTGGCCACCGCGGTCACGACCTTGACGATGCCGCGCACCTGCTCGGTCAGGTTGGCGGCCATCACGTTCACGGTATCGGTCAGATCCTTCCAGGTGCCGGCGACGCCGCGCACCTCGGCCTGGCCGCCGAGCTTCCCCTCGGTGCCGACCTCGCGCGCCACGCGCGTCACTTCGCCCGCAAACGCATTGAGCTGGTCCACCATGGTGTTGATGGTGTTCTTCAGCTCGAGGATTTCGCCCTTCACGTCGACGGTGATCTTGCGCGACAGGTCGCCGCGCGCCACCGCGGTCGTGACTTCCGCGATGTTGCGCACCTGCGTGGTGAGGTTGGCCGCCAGCAGGTTGACGTTATCGGTGAGGTCCTTCCAGGTGCCGGCCACGCCGGGCACCACGGCCTGGCCGCCCAGCCTGCCCTCGGTGCCGACCTCGCGCGCCACGCGCGTCACTTCCGCCGCGAAGGAGCGGAGCTGCTCGACCATCGTGTTCAGCGTTTCCTTGAGCAGCAGAATCTCGCCGCGGACGTCCACGGTGATCTTCTTCGACAAGTCGCCGCCGGCGATCGCGGTCGCGACTTCCGCGATGTTGCGTACCTGGGCCGTCAGGTTCGACGCCATGAAGTTGACGTTGTCGGTCAAGTCCTTCCAGGTGCCGGCGACCTCGGGCACTTCGGCCTGGCCGCCGAGCTTGCCTTCGGTGCCGACCTCACGCGCCACGCGCGTCACTTCGGAGGCGAAGGCGTTGAGCTGGTCCACCATCGTGTTGATGGTGTTCTTCAGCTCCAGGATTTCGCCCTTCACGTCGACCGTGATCTTGCGCGACAGGTCGCCGCGCGCCACGGCGGTCGTGACTTCCGCGATGTTGCGGACCTGGGCGGTCAAATTGCCGGCCATCGAGTTGACGCTGTCGGTGAGGTCCTTCCAGGTGCCGGCAACGCCGGGCACGTTTGCCTGGCCGCCGAGACGCCCTTCGGTGCCGACCTCGCGGGCCACGCGCGTCACCTCGCCCGCAAAGCGGTTGAGCTGGTCGACCATCGTGTTCAGCGTTTCCTTGAGCTGCAGGATCTCGCCGCGCACGTCCACCGTGATCTTGCGCGACAGGTCACCGCCGGCGATCGCGGTCGCGACCTCGGCGATGTTGCGCACCTGGGCGGTCAGATTGCCCGCCATCGAGTTCACGGAGTCGGTCAGATCCTTCCAGGTGCCGGCGACGCCGGGCACTTCCGCCTGGCCGCCGAGCTTGCCGTCGGTACCCACTTCGCGCGCCACGCGCGTCACTTCGCCCGCGAAGGCGTTGAGCTGGTCCACCATGGTGTTCAGCGTCTCCTTCAATTGAAGGATTTCGCCTGACACGTTCACCGTGATCTTCTTCGACAGGTCGCCCTTCGCCACCGCGGTTGCGACTTCCGCGATGTTGCGAACCTGGCCGGTCAGGTTCGATGCCATCGAGTTGACGCTGTCGGTCAGATCCTTCCAGGTGCCGGCGACGCCGCGCACCAGCGCCTGGCCGCCGAGCTTGCCTTCGGTACCGACCTCGCGCGCCACGCGCGTGACTTCGCCGGCGAAGGCGTTGAGCTGGTCAACCATCGTGTTGATGGTGTCCTTCAGCTCCAGGATTTCGCCGCGCACGTCGACCGTGATCTTCTTCGAGAGGTCGCCATTGGCCACGGCCGTCGTCACTTCCGCGATGTTGCGGACCTGGGCGGTCAGGTTGGACGCCATGAAGTTCACGTTATCAGTCAGGTCCTTCCAGGTGCCGGCAACGCCGAGCACGTTAGCCTGGCCGCCGAGCTTGCCTTCGGTGCCCACTTCGCGCGCCACGCGCGTGACTTCGGACGCGAAGGCGTTGAGCTGGTCCACCATGGTGTTCAGCGTCTCCTTCAATTGAAGGATCTCGCCTGACACATTCACCGTGATCTTCTTGGAAAGGTCGCCGCCGGCGATCGCGGTGGCGACGTCGGCGATGTTGCGGACCTGGGCCGTCAGGTTGGACGCCATGAAGTTGACGTTATCAGTCAGGTCCTTCCAGATGCCGCCGACGCCGGGCACCTGGGCCTGGCCGCCGAGCTTGCCTTCGGTGCCGACCTCGCGCGCAACGCGCGTCACTTCGCCCGCGAAGGCGTTGAGCTGGTCCACCATGGTGTTGATGGTGTCCTTCAGCTCCAAGATTTCGCCGCGCACGTCGACGGTGATTTTACGCGACAGGTCGCCGCGCGCGACCGCGGTCGTCACGTTGGCGATATTGCGCACCTGCGCGGTCAAATTGCCGCACATCGCGTTAACGGAATCGGTCAGGTCCTTCCAGGTGCCGGCCACACCGGGCACAATCGCCTGGCCGCCAAGCTTGCCGTCGGTACCCACCTCGCGCGCGACGCGCGTCACTTCGGACGCGAACGAGCGCAATTGGTCGACCATGGTGTTGATCGCTTCCTTCAACTGCAAGATCTCGCCGCGGACGTCGACCGTGATCTTTTTCGACAGGTCGCCATTGGCGACCGCGATCGTCACCTCCGCGATGTTGCGAACCTGACCGGTCAGGTTGTTGGCCATCGAGTTGACGCTCTCCGTCAGGTCTTTCCAGACACCGGTCACCTCCGGCACCTGGGCCTGCCCGCCAAGCCGGCCCTCGACGCCGACTTCACGCGCCACGCGTGTCACTTCCGACGTGAACACGCCGAGCTGCTTGATCATCGTGTTGACGATGTTCGCCGACTGCAGGAATTCGCCGCGCAGCGGCCGCCCCTCGACGTCGAGCTGCACGGTCTGCAGCAGGTCGCCCTGTGCGACCGCCGCAACCGCGCGCGTCACTTCCCGGGTCGGCCACAAGAGGTCGTCGATCAGCGTGTTGATCGAGCCTTCCATGTCCGCCCAAGAGCCACTTGAAAGGCCGAGATTCACGCGTTGGCGGGTCTGTCCCTCCCGGCCGACGACCTGGCCGACGCGCTCGAGCTGCTGGGCCATGCGCTCGTTCGCTGCGGCGATCTCGTTGAAGGCGTCCGCGATCTTGCCGTCGATCCCGAGATAATCGCCGCGCATCCGCACGGTGAAGTCACCGGCCCGCATCGCCTGGAGCGACTGCAACAGGTCCTGGGCGGGATCGCTCTTGCCGTTTTGTTTATTACGGCGGGGTTCGCCACGACCACGAGGAGCGGGACCAAAATCGCTCATAAAATTCCCCTGCACGCTGGCCGGCTTTAGATAGTTCCGGACCATCGGACGCATAAGACGGATAGGTTGCGATCTAATCAAGACAGAAAAAATGAGCGGTAACTATTGGGACCGGCCGAATGTTACCAATAAGGGATCTGATGGAAGGTTCCCGGCCATCGGGAACTTTTTTGCGACCGATCAGCGAGCCTGTTAGACTTAAGCGTAAAGCGGGAACGAAAATCTCACCTTGGCGTTGGCGTCCGCGGGGCAGGATTTCAGATGGCCAAGAAGACCAAACAGCTCGAAAGGGACTACTTCGAGAGCGAGCGAAATTTCCGTCTTTTGGTCAAGGGCGTCACCGACTACGCGCTCTATATGCTGAGCCCACAGGGCATCGTCGCGAACTGGAATGCCGGCGGCGAGCGAATCAAGGGCTACGCGCCCGAGGAAATCATCGGCCAGCACTTCTCGCGCTTTTATACCCCCGAAGATCGGGCGGCGGGCAAGCCGGCGCGGGCCTTGAAGATCGCCGAGGAGACCGGTCACTACGAGGAAGAAGGCTGGCGCGTCCGCAAGGATGGCTCGTTCTTCTGGGCGAGCGTTGTGATCGACCCGATTCGCGATCCCTCCGGCCGCCTGATCGGCTTTGCCAAGATCACCCGCGACATCACGGAGCGACGCGAAGCGCAGCTCAAGCTGGAGCAGATACAGCGGCAGCTTGCGGAATCCCAGAAGATGGACGCGCTCGGCCAACTGACCGGCGGTGTCGCGCACGACTTCAACAATCTCTTGATGATCGTCTCGGGCAATCTGCACAAGATCAAGAAGGAGCTGACGAGCGCGAAGGCCCTGCGTGCGCTGAGTGCGATCGAGACCGCTACCCAACGTGCCGCGTCCCTCACCAGCCAGCTCCTCAGCTTCGCCCGACGACAGAGTGTCAATCCGCGGACCATCGACGTCGATCGCCAGATCGCGTCCGTGCGTGAGGTGTTGGCGAGTGCGCTCGGCAGCATGGTGACGTTACAGATCGATATCCAGCCCGACGTCTGGCCGGTCTTCATCGATCCCACCGAGTTCGAAACCGCCCTCCTCAACCTTGTCATCAACGCCCGCGATGCGATGCCGGAAGGCGGCACCGTCACCGTGTCGGCGCACAATGACTTGGACAAGGATCAGGTTCTGATCTCAGTTGAGGATAGCGGCGCGGGCATTCCACAAGATGTGCTCAGCAAGGTGTTCGATCCCTTTTTCACCACCAAGCCCATCGGCAAGGGAACCGGCCTCGGCCTCTCCCAAGTGCATGGCTTCGTCCACCAGGCCGGCGGGACGATCGAGATCGAAAGCGCGCTTGGCAAGGGCACCACGGTCCGCCTCCGCCTGCCCCGCAGCAGCGCGGCCGAGCATTACGAACAGGAGAGCGTGAATAAGCAAGCCTCGGCGACCGTCCTGCTGGTCGAGGACAACCCCGCTGTGGCCGACGCGAGCGCCGGGCTGCTCGAGCAACTCGGCTACACCGTCCGCTGGGTTCCTAACGCCGAAACGGCGCTGCAAGAGATCGAGGCTGACGATGTCGACCTCGTGTTCAGCGACATCATCATGCCCGGCAAGATGGACGGACTGAAGCTGGCGCGCGCGATCAGGGAACGAAACCCGACGCTGCCGGTCCTGCTCACGACCGGTTATTCCGATTCCGCCAAGCACGCCAGGATGGATTTTCCAGTCCTCCGCAAGCCCTACCAGCTTCACGAGCTCAGCCGCGAGTTATCCAAGCTGACCGGGCACGACTGACCCCGCGGCGCGGGTCGCCATTTCTTGCCGCGCGCAGGAACCTGCCCGCCTCCAGATCTGTTGTTGCGACAGCCATGGGAAATGCCGCTGGAGCATCGATGGCCAATGACGACCCGCAGGAGACCGCCGAAACGCAGCAAGCTCGCGCAGCGGAGGGATTTGGCGGCATGTCGTCCGCTCATGCTCGACGATTCCAGCTCCGATGAATTGCTGGACGATTGGATGGTCGCCTATCCGGGCACCGAGTTGGTCACGTCAGCGGCCTGAGCCTGACGAGCTGAAGCCGCTTGGCGACCTCGTCAACCAGTCTGGCTCGTTGACGGCCAGCTTCCCCGGACGAGCCGGACCCGTTCGATGCGCCCGCATTCCTCGCAGCGATATTGAATGACGTCCTTGCCATCCTCGCCCGGCGTGCTCCGCTCGAGCCGCATCGTCTTCCTGCAGATGACGCAGGAGATCAGTGTGAGCAGCGGGTTGCGATCGTCATTCATCGTTCCCGTCCGACACAAAACTCTCCGAAGTTAACCTATGTGACGGTTGCGGCGGCCGAAATGGGCCATCTTGTCACCATTCGATGTAGTTATTATTGATGGCCGCCGGGGGCTGAGCTTATGGAACGTAGGCGATCTCCATTGGAGCGACAGGCGGCCGACGCGCTGCGCCGCGCACGCAGGCTCCCCGTCGGCGCCGACCGCAACGATCTTCGCCAGCTTGCAGTCGGACTGCTATGGTTGCACCGCCGTGGCATGGACGCCCTGATCGAAGGTCGCCTCCAGGGTTTTTCCCGGCTGAACCGGCCTCTTTCCGAAACAATCGTCGATTGACGTTCCAAGAATTGACGTTCCAAGAGCGGGAGCATCGTGCGACGCGGCGCAAGACCCTTGCCGCGTTATTGCAAACTCCTCCGCATACGGCCGATCGGTGCGAGCCATACGGCCGAAAAAAAGTCCGGCGGAAGCTGGCTCCGCCGGATAGTTCTAGGGAGGAGCCTCCACGTGACTCCGGTACACCCTCGCTCATGGCAGTGGTTGCATCCGTGTCAGCCGGCGCCGGTTGGCAACCGTGCATTCACGTCGCCGGCTCAAGCTCCCGCCCGACCCGAAAGCACGGGTCCGCTGGCGAGGCTGGTTGTTGCGCTCAATCCTTCTTCGGTCGCACAACCGGCTGCCGTTTCAGGTGCTCTCTGACGTCGGGCAGCCGTTCGCTGCCGCCGGCAGCTTTCCACTGACCGATCAGCTCAGTCATCTCCGAACGCATCGCAAGCAGCCGGCGCGCCGCTTCCGTGCAATCGTGATCGTGATTGATCTGATCACGGACCACGCCCTCGGCGACGATCATCTCGTCCCGTAACACACTGATCTTACGACGGATTTCATTAATTCTATTATCCATGCCTAGTTAGAACAAAAATAGAACATAAAGTCAAGTCACGGATTTGAGACCATGAGGCAGACCCATGAGGACACCGGTGGCGAAATATGGCGGGGTACGCGAGCGCGCCAGTGCTCAAATGACCCGCGCCCAGGCATTGCGATTGAAGGGCCTTGCGGAGGAGGCCTACCAGCCCAGGCAATACGCGGGGGATCTGAGCTTTGAAGAAGCCGAGCGGCGCATTCAGGCGCTCGAGGCGGAAATTGCGCTGGCGGATTCGTTCTAAAGCATGATCCGGAAGAGTGGACGCCGGTTTTCCGAAAAGATCATGCTCAAACGAAGAGCTAAAGCGGGATGACGATTCGAAGAAAAGTCATCGCGACTTAGCCTGACAGCCCCTCGCCTCCTGTTAACAAATGATATAGCCGGGTGACTTAAGCGTTGGTTGGTCGTTGCCCGGAGCGTCTCTTGCTGGATATCGAAAGGAATTCGCCGCTCCCGTTCCCGCTTGCGTTGACGGACGGGCGGACGATCGCGACCGTTGGCGACGTGGCGGATTTCTTTTCATCGCTCACTGAGGATCAGCGCGAACGCGTTCACTGGCGAACGGCGATCCTGATGCTGAACAATGCGATGAAGGAATCGCGCTATCTGAAGATCGCCACCATCAACCTGCGCTCCGCGCTTGCCTATGACCGCTTGCTGGTGGAGGACGCGTCGTGACCGTGTTCGTACGGTCATGGCCGAATCACGGCCTATTGCGTAAGCAAAGCCTGTTATGGCCGCAAACAAGGTAACGGCGGTACAACAGGGCGGCCCGGGCTGAATTCGCCGCGGCTGCAATCCGGAGGCTGCCTTGGGGGCCAGGCGGCCCGTTTCCTTTCAAAGAAGTTTTGCGCGCACGAATAGCGCGCGCAGCGCATTGGTCGCGGGGATCGCCAGCATCGCGTTGTCGGCGGCTTTCTCCAGCGCGCTGACCGCCTCATCGTGCAGCGTGCGGAATTCCATCCACTCCACCGAGTTCAGATTGGTGATGAAGCGATAGGCCTGGCCGACGGTCGCAATGGTGACCGTCTCGCCGTTCAGCTTGATCTTGAACGTCGCCTTCAGCGGTGTGTCGGAACTCGATACGTCACCCATGACGCGGTTGTGCAACGGGCGTAGCCAAAGTCAATCTAATTCTGTCTCCCGCCCTGGACGTTCATCCCCACAGGCCCGATCTCTGTTAGCTTTCTCCGGGGTGATTCGTGCTCGCGGACAGCAAAGACACATATCTGGATGCGCTCAATCCTACGCAACGGCGCGCCGTGGAGCACGGCGTCGGGCCGGATGGAACCATTGGCGCGCCGCTTCTGGTGATCGCCGGCGCCGGATCAGGCAAGACCAACACGCTGGCTCACCGCGTCGCGCATCTGATCGTCAGCGGTGCTGACCCACGCCGCATCCTCCTGATGACCTTCTCGCGCCGCGCGGCAGCGGAAATGACCAAGCGCGTCGAACGGATCGCCCGCCGCGTGCTTGGCGACAACGCCGGGATCATGACCGATGCCCTCGCCTGGTCCGGCACATTTCACGGCATCGGCGCGCGACTATTGCGGGAATATTCCGAGCGGATCGGGCTCGATCCTGCCTTCACCATCCATGACCGCGAGGATTCCGCCGATCTCATCAACCTTGTCAGGCACGACCTCGGCTTCTCCAAAACCGAGAGTCGTTTCCCGACCAAGGGAACATGCCTTGCGATCTATTCCCGCTGCGTCAATTCCGAGACGCCGATCGAGGGCGTGCTCGGCGCGTTCTATCCCTGGTGCTCGGGTTGGGCGGGCGAACTGAAGCGCCTGTTCGCCGCCTACGTCGACGCCAAGCAGCAGCAGAACGTGCTCGATTATGACGACCTCCTGCTCTATTGGGCGCAGATGGTGACCGATGCTGCGCTTGCCGACGAGATCGGCGGCCGCTTCGACCACGTCATGGTCGACGAATACCAAGACACTAACCGCCTGCAATCATCGATCCTGCTCGCGCTGAAGCCCGGAGGGAACGGACTTACAGTCGTGGGCGATGACGCGCAGTCGATTTATTCGTTCCGTGCCGCCACGGTCCGCAACATCCTGGACTTTCCGGACCAGTTTACGCCGAGGGCGGAGCTCATCACGCTCGATCGCAACTATCGCTCGACCGAGCCGATCCTGTCAGCCGCAAACGGCGTGATTGCGCTGGCCAAGGAGCGCTTCACGAAGAATCTCTGGACCGAGCGAACATCGTCGCGCAAGCCGCAGCTCGTCGCCGTCCGCGACGAGGCCGATCAGGCGCGTTACATCGTCGAGCAGGTCCTGGCGAACCGCGAGGAAGGCGCGTTGCTCAAGCACCAGGCGGTCTTGTTTCGCACTTCCTCGCACAGCGGTCCGCTGGAAGTCGAACTTACCCGCCGCAACATTCCCTTCGTGAAGTTCGGCGGGCTGAAATTCCTCGACGCCGCCCACGTCAAGGACATGCTGGCGCTGTTGCGCTTCGTAGAGAACCCGCGCGACCGCGTCGCCGGTTTTCGCATCCTGCATCTGCTGCCGGGCGTCGGGCCGAGCTCGGCGCAGCGGGTGCTCGACCGCATGGCCGAGGCTGCCGATCCGATTGCCGCACTCTGCACCCTGCCTTCGCCGCCGCGCGCCGGCGAAGACTGGAAGGGATTTGTCCGCGCGATCGAGAACCTCCGCTATTCCGAATGGCCGGTCGATATCGAGCGGGCACGGTTGTGGTATGAGCCGCATCTCGATCGCATCCATGAGGACGCCGAGGTCCGCCGCGCCGACTTGATCCAGCTCGAGCAGATCGCAAGCGGCTACCCGTCGCGCGAACGCTTCCTGACCGAGCTCACGCTTGATCCTCCGGATGCGACCAGCGACCAGGCCGGCCCGCCTTTGCTTGACGAGGACTATCTGATCCTGTCGACAATCCATTCCGCCAAGGGACAGGAGTGGAAGTCGGTCTTCGTGCTCAACGTCGTCGACGGCTGCATGCCATCGGATCTCGGCGCCGGGACCAGCGCCGAGCTGGAAGAGGAACGGCGCCTGCTCTACGTCGCCATGACCCGCGCCAAGGATGATCTGCACCTGATCTTGCCACAGCGCTTCTTCGTGCACGGCCAGAGCGCCAAGGGCGACCGGCATATGTACGCCTCACGCACGCGTTTCATCCCGGAAAGGCTGCTGCCGCTGTTCGAGCGCACCACTTGGCCGATCGCGCGCCCGGCGACCGCCGTGCCGGCAGATCGTGCAGCGCCGGTCGACATCGGCGCCAAGATGCGCGGGATGTGGCGCTAGCCGAGACGGCGATCGGGAACGATCCCTGCGGCGTCACGTTGATGCCAAGTGCAAAACTTTTGCGATGGCTCCCGTGGCGGATGATGAAGCCGCGTCAGAGCCGTCGTCCGATGAGCAGTCGTGAAAACCTTCCCGTGTGCCGTGCTGTTACTTTCTCGAGAAGACCTGCTTGAGGTAGCAGAGTCCATCGTAAGTCAGCCGCGTCTCGCGGGTCTCGCCCTTCGCTACTTCGCCTTCCAGGAACGTCTCGAGCTCCGGAAGCGCGCGCTCGAACTTCTCCGTGATGCCCATCATCACGCAGGTTTCCTTGATGCGTTCGATCGGTTTTTCAAGAACGTCGATTTGAACCATCGCCTTCAAATTCATGATCCCGCGCTTTGTTCCGACCGCCTCGGCGGAAGGCCGCCGCCGGTCTCGGAGAATCATCTGGTGATCACTTAACTAGCCACGAGTCTACTTGCCATGCGTGTCAGCAAGAAGAATGAGCGATCAGACAAGGCGGCGCGGCTGTGGCCTCTGCTCGCTCTCAACTTCTTCATGGCCGACATGCAGTCCGGCATCGGGCCATTCGTCGGCGTCTTCCTGCAGGCGCATGGCTGGGCGAGCGGCTGGATCGGGACCGCGATGACGATAGGCAACGTCGCGGGCATGCTGATCACGACGCCGATCGGCGGCTTCATCGATGCAAGCAGGCACAAGCGCGCCTGGGTGATCGTGCCTGGCGTCGCCGTTGTCATCGCCTCGGCCCTCATTCTCCTCTCGCAGAACTTCTGGGCCGTCGCTGCATCGCAAATCGCGACCTCGCTTGCCGGCGCGGCCATCGTTCCGGCCGTCACCGGCATCACGCTTGGCATCGTCAGGCAGAAGGGCTTCAACCGGCAGAACGGCCGCAACCAAGCCTTCAACCATGCCGGCAACATGGTCGGGGCGGCCGCATCGGGCTATCTCGGCTGGAAATACGGCTACACGGCCGTGTTCCTGCTGGCGGCGCTCTTCGGCGCCATTGCGATCGCCTGCGTCCTCTTGATCCCACCAAAGGCCATCGACAACAACGCCGCGCGCGGCACCAAGGAGGATGACCCGGAGAGCCAGCCAAGCGGCTTCACCGTGCTGGCAAGGCACAAGCCGCTGCTCGTTCTCGCATTGGCGCTCGCCGCCTTCCATCTCGGCAATGCCGCGATCATTCCGCTTTATGGATTAGCCGCGGTTGCCGACGGCCACGCCAAGGGCCCGGATTTCGTGGCGACCACGATCGTGATCGCGCAGGCCGTCATGATCGTGACCTCGATCGTGGGCATGCGCGCGGCGGAAAGCCGCAGCTATTGGCCGGTGCTGCTCGCGTCCTTCCTGGTGTTGCCGGTGCGCGGCATCCTGGCGTTCTTCCTGACCGGCTGGTGGGGCGTGCTGCCCGTGCAAATTCTTGACGGCATCGGGACCGGCCTGCAGAGCGTCGCGGTCCCCGGAATGGTCGCCCGCTCGCTGAACGGGACCGGCCGCATCAATCTCGGGCAGGGCGCGGTGATCACCGTTCAAGGCGTCGGCGCTTCGCTCAGCCCCGCGCTCGGCGGCTGGATCGCGCAATGGATCGGCTATCCGCCGACATTTGTCCTGCTCGGCGCACTCGGCCTGGTCTCGGTCGCGCTGTGGGTCGGCTTCGCCTCCGAGATGAAGAAATATTGATGCCCTCTGGCCCGCTCTGGTTCCGGCGGACCGGAATGCTTAGATCGAGATGACCACCCCTCCGCCGATGTCCCTCTGTGAAGAAATCCGTGGTCCTCCTTGTCCTGCTGATTGTCGTTCCGCTTGACTTTTCGACGGTCACCTATTTGCTCGGAGACCGGCGCGTCAGTTGGCAGACGGCTGACCGCTCGAGCGCCGGCCTCTTGCCCAAAGCCTCCGAACATCCTGACGCCGTCATCCGCGTCTATGCTGCGCGCACCGTGCGGTGGCGCGGGATTTTTGCGGTCCACACCTGGATCGTGGTTAAGGAACGAGACGCGCCGCGCTACAGCCGCTACGACTACACGGCGTGGGGTGCACCGATCCGGATCGACGGATTCGTGGCCGACGGCCGATGGTTCGGCGCCGTGCCGGAAGCAATCGTGAGCGTGGACGGCGGGAAAGCCGAGGCGCTGATTCCGAAGATCCGTGCGGTCGTCGAGAACTATAGATTTCGCGACTATGGCGATTACAGCGCCTGGCCGGGTCCGAACTCGAACACATTTGTTCAGGCGGCGCTCGACGCCGTCCCTGAGCTGCAAGCGGTGCTGCCGCCGACGGCGATCGGAAAGGACTATCCTTACCGGGGCGAGTGGTATGGCATCACTGCGTCACGCACCGGTGTCTTCGCCACATTGGGCGGCTATCTCGGTCTGACGATGGGCTGGATCGAAGGGATCGAGCTGAACTTGTTTGGCGGAGTTCTTGGCATCGATATCCGTCGCCCTGCCCTGAAGTTCCCGGGCATCGGCCGACTCGGCCTGCCGCTGGCTCAGCGATAGCTGGCTGCATGGTTGTTGTCGGAAAGAACGTTCATTCGCGGAGTATTTTCCTTGCCTCTTCTCAATCGTACGACCAGCGCTGCCTTGGGATTCATTATCCTGCTTGCGCTACTTGCTCCGCCGATAGATCGGGAGGCGAAGGCACAAAGCGCGACCGCTGCCGCCCTCGCCAAGCCCGTATCATTACCCGACATCGCAATCGGCTCGCCAAAGGCGCCGGTGACGATCATCGAATATGCCTCGATGAGCTGTCCGCATTGCGCAGCGTTCGGCGAAAACGTCTTTCCGATGCTGCGTTCGAAATATATCGACACCGGCAAGGTCCGGTTCGTGTTTCGCGAATTCCCGCTCGACATCAAGGCCGCAGCCGCCTCGATGCTGGTGCGTTGCATCGGCAAGGACGATCCGGAAAAGCACTTGGCCGTCATCGAGACGCTGTTCAAGCAGCAGGCCCGCCTGATGGATCAAACAAAGGAAACGCTGTTCCTGGTCGGCAAGCTCAACGGGATGAGCGAGCAGGAAGTCGAAACCTGCGAGACCGACCAGGCGCTGCTCGATAAGATCGCCGCCGACCAGCGCTACGCAATGGAGACGCTTAAGGTCGACGCGACGCCAACCTTCTTCGTCAATGGCGAACAATGGAAGGGCGCGATGTCATACGAAGAGCTGGACGCGAAGCTCAAGACCCTGCTCAAGCGCTAGGCCTTTTCGCTCTCGCACATGCGATTGTGCAGAGCGGGATACATCGCCTCATTGTCACAACGCGGACGTGCTCCGCGTGCTGGTGGGCTTGTCGTTCGCCGCAGCCCAAGGATAGCTTCGTCGTCCACAGGCGGGGCGATGGGCGCGACGCCCGCTTGAATCAAATGAACAGGCGCCATGGGGAAACGCCATGTTCGAGATTCTCGATCGCCGGAGGAGTCTGACCGGCAACCAGATCAAGATCCTTTCGGCTGCTATCATCGGCGACGCGCTGGAATTCTTCGATTATTTCCTGATCGGCTTCGTGCTCGCCTTCCTGATCGGGCCGTGGAAGCTCACTTTCGGACAGTCGGCGACGGTGCTGATGAGCTCCGGCATCGGCGCCATCATCGGAGCCTATGTCTGGGGATGGCTCGCCGACCGGGTCGGGCGCCGCATCGTGTTCATCGGCACCGTGCTCAACTTCTCCATCGCCACCGGCCTTCTGTACTTTACCCCCGATAACGGCTGGATCTATCTCGCGGTCCTGCGCTTCTTCGTCGGCACCGGCGTCGGCGGGCTTTATTGCGTGGACCTGCCGCTCGTGCAGGAGTTCGTGCCCTCGCACAAGCGCGGCTGGGTCGGCGGCCTCGTCACCTGCGTGATCCCGCTCGGCGTCGGGCTCGGCGCCGTCCTTGGGGCGTTCATGGGCTCCGACCAGTGGCGGCTGATGTTTGCGATCGGCGTGCTGCCGTCCCTGCTCGTGCTGCTGGTCCGGCTCTGGGTTCCGGAGAGCCCGCGCTGGCTGTGCCGCCAGGGCCGCTACGAGGAAGCGCGCAAGTCGCTCGCCTGGGCGCTGCAAGTGGAGCCGTCCTCCCTCCCGCTGCCGACAGCGGCCGATGCCGGCCCGGTGATCAAGACGAGCTGGCTCGATCTCTTCAAATATCCGCGCAGCCTGATCGTCTCCTGGCTCGGCAATGCCGGCGCCCAGACCGGCGTTTACGGCATCACCCTGTGGGCGCCGGCGCTGTTCGTGCTGATCCTGAAGGTGACGCCGCAGGAAGCCGCCAAGATGATGATCCTGCTCAGCGTGTCCGGCTTCCTCGGCCGCATCTCCTTCTCCTATCTCTCGGAGCTCCTGGGACGGCGGACCTCCGGCGGCCTGCTCGGCTTCGGCGCCGGCACGCTGACGATCATCGCGGGCTATCATTACGACGCAACGATGTTCGGCGTCTCCGCGTTCTGGCTGCTCTTGACCCTGGCGTTCTTCTTCGCCGATGGCGGCTTTGCCATTGTCGGGCCCTATGCGGCGGAGGTCTGGCCCTCGCATCTGCGCACCACCGGCATGGGCTCGGCCTATGGCTTCGGCGGTATCGGCAAGATCATCGGTCCGGTCGGCCTTGCGCTGATCGTCGGCTCCAGCAACTACCTGAAGCCCGATGTGCCGCTGACGCAGATCCCGACCGCCTTTGTCTATCTCGGATGCTGGTTCCTGATGGCCGGGCTTGTCTATTACTTCCTCGGCATCGAGACCAAGGGCAAGTCGATCGAACAGATCGATCGCGAGCTGACGGCCGGAGCCGACGTGGCCGCGACCGCGTCGGTTCGGCAAGCCTAGGAGCTTTGAGCGATGATCGCGACGTCTGCCGAACTTGCGGGCGATCCGGCTGTGCTCGCCCGCGCGAAAGCGGTGCAGCCACTGGTGGCAGCGGCCGCAAACGAGATCGAGCAAACGCGCCGGTTGCCGCCGGCGTTGCTTGACCAGCTCCATGACCACAGGCTGTTTCGCCTGTTGCTGCCGCGGTCGTCGCAGGGGATCGAGACCGATCCCCTCACCTTCTTCCATGTCATGGAGACCATCGCCCAGGCCGATGCCTCGACGGCGTGGTGCCTGAGCCAGGCCGGCGGTTGCGCGATGGCGGCCGCCTATCTCGACCTCCCGGTCGCGCATGCGGTGTTCGGCGATCCCCGCGCGGTGCTGGCCTGGGGTCCCGGCCCAAAGGTGAAGGCGGTCGAATGCGAGGGTGGCTACCGCGTCACCGGCGTCTGGTCGTTCGCCTCCGGCGGGCGACACGCCACCTGGCTCGGCGCGCATTGCCCGGTCTATGCGGCCGACGGCTCGCCGAAACGCGATGCCAATGGCGCGCCGATCGAGCGCACCATGCTGGTGCGGACCGAGGACGTCGAATGGACCGACATCTGGAACACGGTCGGCCTGCGCGGCACCGCCAGCGACCAGTTCACGCTGAACGACTTCTTCGTCCGCGCGGACCATTCGATCATCCGCGAATTCGAGCGCGAACGCCGCGAGGACGGACCGCTCTACCGGATGGGGTCAGGCACCTGCTACCAGGTCGGCTTTGCCGGCGTCGCTTGCGGCATCGCCCGCGGTGCGCTCGACAATTTCGTCGACGTGGCGCGCAACAAGGTGCCGCGCGGCGCCAAGAGCCCGCTGCGCGACAACGCCGTGGTGCAGTCCGGCCTGGCCCTGGCCGAAGTCCATCTGCATGCCGCGCGCGGCTTCGTGCTGCAATCGATGGTCGACATCTGGAAAGACCTCGTCGCCGGCAACGACATCACGGTCGAGCAGCGGATCACCATCCGCATGGCCGCCACCCACGCCATCCACAAGGCGCGCGAGGCAGTCGACTTCGCCTACAATGCCGCGGGCGCAACCGCGATCTTCGAAGGCCATCCGCTCGAGCGCCGCTTCCGCGACATCCACACCGTGACCCAGCAATTGCAGGGCCGGCTCAGCCATTTCGAAACCGTCGGCGCCTGGATGATGGGTGCCGACTGCGACCTGACCTTCGTCTAGTTTCCAGGGAGAACACCATGCCGCTCGGCCGACTGCAGCATTACACGATCGAACCGCAGGACCTCGAAAAGACCAAGAACTTCTATTGCGACGTGCTGGGTCTCGAGAACGGCGAGCGGCCGCCGCTCGATTTCCCCGGCTACTGGCTTTATTCCGGCGGCGTCGCCACCGTGCATCTGATGGGCACCCGCAAGCCGCGCGAGGGCATCGTGGTCCGCGGCACCGAGAAGACATACGAAGACACCGGCCGGCTCGACCACATCGCCTTTGCCGCGACCGACGTCGATGGCGTGCGCAGGCGCCTTCGGGAGCACAACATCCAGTTCCGCGAAAGCATCGTGCCACGCACCGGCGACACCCAGTTCTTCTTCTACGACCCGGACGGGGTTGCCGTGGAACTCAACTTCGCCAAGGCCTAGCAAAGGTCTAGCAAAGGCTCTCCGGGCATAAGTTCCACACCGGTTCATCGGCCAGCCCTGCGCTGGCCGAAGCCATTTTGTGGCGCCACGCCAACGGGTTCCCGACAAGACCTTCAATCAGCCATAAGTCCGGCCTGAATCAGTCGAGGTTTCTTCAACTTTGCATGACGATTGGAGGGGCCGCGCCGCTGCGGCA
The DNA here is from genome assembly GCF_043638955.1 of Bradyrhizobium sp. 31Argb. NCBI lineage: Bacteria > Pseudomonadati > Pseudomonadota > Alphaproteobacteria > Hyphomicrobiales > Nitrobacteraceae > Bradyrhizobium > Bradyrhizobium sp. 31Argb. Next base: position 29,137 of record NZ_JBEGDB010000052.1, read on the forward strand.
GGATAGCCGGGTGCCGCGCCTTCAACCTACCCCAGGGCATGGTTGCCCGGCTATTCGTGGCGGTCATCGAAGCGCGCCCGCGCTCAATCCAGCCCCCGCTCGTGGCTTAAGCGGACCATTTCGTTGATGAAGGTCTGCTTCTGCTTGTCGTCGAGGCTTGCATAAAGCGGTTCGGCGGCATCGGCCACGTTGCGCTGGTCGACCGCGCGATCGTTGAGGAACTGGGCCTCATTGCGCATCTGCTCGACGATATCGTCCGGCGGGTCGCGCTTGGCGCGGGCAATGCGCAGGTTCACGCGATCGGCGCCGTTGTGACCGAGATAGTGCATCGCACTATTGAAGCCCGCCCAATACTTCTCCTGCTCGGGCGTGAGGTTCAGCTCTTTTTTGATCCGCTCGATATTGGAGTCGCTGTTGGCGACGATCTGTTCGGCCGTGAGCTGCGGCACGTTCGCCTGGGTCAGCATCTGCGGCTGCTTGGCGGCCTTGTCCTTTGCGGCCTTTGCGGCCTTGCTGCTCCTGGCCGGAGCGCCTTGCCTGTCGGCTGGCGCCGGGTTGGTGTTGGTGCCGGTGAGTACGCCGGTCACCCCCGTGACCACGCCAACCACACCTCCGATCGCGCCGCCCAAGACGCCACCGACCGGCCCGGCGGCCTTGTTGCCTTCACGGGCCCCCTGCTGGACGCCCTGGACCAACCCTTGCGCCTCCGCGCGCGGCGAGGCGTTGACGGACAGGATAGCAGCCACCGCCAGCGCGGCGAAGAGCCTCAAGCGCGCACGCAGCTTCGATACCAAGCTTGGCATTATCGGAGTCTCCATGATCGATCGTGATTGCGGCTGACGCACCGCCGATTCCGGACTTTATCGTTCTCGGCGCGAGCAGGTCTACCTGTGGCGTCGCTTCGGTCCAAAGGTGAACCGCGAGGGCGACCTGGACCCGCCCGCTTTGCAACGCCTCGCGTGCGCCGCAAGAAGATTTCTGCCAGCGCCCTGCGGCAGGCATAGCGCGAAGATTAACAGATCCGACTGCCTGCAATTTGCACACAACGTTAGTTCTACGAAAGCATTCACCTGATTTCTCGACAGGCGCCGACAATTCTGCTCTGATCTAAAATGAGGAAATCGCCCCGCCGCCTCGAATGCGGCGAGCCAAAAAAACAAAAACGAGATTTCGCAAGTCTTTGACGGTCGGCTCACCAGGGAGGGAACGCCATGTCACGGAAGAAGCTGTCTCGACGAGAATTTGTTGCGGCTACAGCGCTGTCATCGGCAGCGCTGGTTACGGCTCCTTACATCCGCGGCGCCTATGCCGCGGGCACGCTCTCGATTGGTTTCTGGGATCACTGGGTGCCCGGAGCCAACAAGGCTTCGACCGAGCTCGTCAATGAATGGGCGGCGAAGGAAAAGGTCGAGGTGACGATCGATTACATCCCGAGCCAAGGTAATAAGAACCTGCTGACGATCGCCGCCGAAGCCCAGGCGAAGTCCGGCCATGACATTCTGCAGATGCCCACCTGGTGGCCGCAGGCGCACGCCGAACTGCTCGAGCCCGTCAACGACATCATGGACCAGCTCGTCAATCAGAACGGCAAGGTCAACGGAACGGTCAATTATCTGGGGCAAGCCAACGGCAAGTGGCTCGGCGTTCCCGCCAGCGTTGGCAGCCAGATCAAGGGCCCCTGCTCGCGCATCGATCTGATGAAGAAACATGCCGGCATCGACGTGCAGGAAATGTATCCGGCGGGCGCGCCGCCGAAAGACGAGAACTGGACATTGGACACGTTCCTGAAGGCGGCCGAAGCCTGCCACAAGGCCGGTGTTCCCTTCGGCATCGGCCTCGGCGAGACCAGCGACAACGTCGACACCGCGGGCGCGATCTTCCAGTCGTACGGCGCCGAGCTCGTCGATGCCAAGGGCAACCTGACCGTCAAGACCGATGCGGTGCGGCAGTCGCTCGAGTTCTACAAGAAGCTGATCGCGTTCCTGCCGCCGGATGTGTCGGCATGGGACGACGCTTCCAACAACAAGTGGCTGGTTTCGGGCAAAGGGGCGATGATCATGAATCCGCCCAGCGCCTGGGCCGTCGCCAAACGCGACGCGCCGCAGATCGCCGAACAGTGCTGGACGCACGGCTTCCCGGCCGGACCGAAAGGCCGCTTTGCGCCCTATCTGCCTTTCTTCTGGAACATCTGGGCGTTCTCGAAGAACAAGGCAGCCGCCAAGAGCCTCTTGGTCCACCTGTCGCAGCCGGCATCGGTCGAGAAGATGGTGGTGGCGAGCGGCGGCTATGACCTGCCCGCCTATGAGAATCTGACGAAGCTGAAGGTTTGGGAGGAGGAAGGGCCCCCGAAGGGCACTCTCTTCAGCTATCCGGACCCCTACCATAGGCAAACGCTGTCGATCGCGGCCTCGCCGGCGCCGCCCAAGATCGCGCAGCAAATCTATGCGCAGGCAACGCTGACGAAAATGTGCCTGCGCTATGCCCAGGGCGAAGCGATGGAAAAGACGCTCGCCTGGGCCGAAGGCGAGTGTGAAGGCTTCATGCGGAGCTGAGAACGAACGTGTCGTCGCGGTGACCCGAATCGGCCGCCGCGACACGGACCGTCGCCGCTGTTGGCGGCATCAGGTCCGACGTTCCGGATTCTCCGTTGAAATAACTCTCGCGAGGAAGATCGATCATGGCCGATGTCGCCCTTCACCCGAACCGTGTCCAGGCAACAAAAGCCACACGGAGGCGCAACGGTTTACACAATGCGCTGAGGCGCAAGTCGACGGTCGCGTTCCTGATGACGTTACCGCTGATCCTCCTCGTCGCGGCGTTCGTCATCTATCCCGCGTTCTACTCCCTGCATCTGGCGACGCTGAACAAGTCGATGACGAAATTCATCGGCCTCGGCAATTTCGAGTTCCTGTTCAAGCGCGACACGTTCTGGCTGGTGGTGAAGCAGTCCTGCATCTTCGCGATTTCGGCCGTGATCTTCAAAGCGTTGATCGGCTTCATCGTCGCGCATTTCGTGCACAACGTTCCTGCCAACAAGCAGCGCAGATGGCGCGGCATGTTGCTGGTGCCCTGGGTGATCCCACCGGCGATGAGCACGCTCGCCTGGCTGTGGCTGTTTGACCCCTCCTACAGCGCCTTCAACTACACGCTGTCCTTCTTCGGCATCGGGCCGATCCCATGGACCGGCGATGCGAACTGGGCGCGTTTCTCCGTCATCCTCGTCAACGTCTGGTATGGCGCGCCCTTCTTCATGATCATGTACCTGGCGGCGCTGAAATCGGTGCCCGAACAGCTCTATGAGGCGGCCGCCATCGATGGCGCCAATTGGTGGCAGCGCATCTGGTATGTGACGCTGCCGATGATGCGCAACATCATCGCGATCACGACATTGTTCTCTTTGATCGTCACCTTCGCGAATTTCGATATCGTGCGGATCCTCACCGCCGGCGGCCCGCTCGACCACACCCACATCTTCGCGACGTGGGCGTTCCGCATCGGCATCGAAGGCAGCGATATCCCGCTCGGCGCGAGCGTCTCGTTGTTCATGGTGCCGATCCTCGCGGTCGCGGCGATCTTCATCCTGCGCGATATCTCCAAGCGAGGGAACGAAGCCTGATGAGCGCAATCACGATCGACAAGGCCGGACCGAGCCGCAAGGTCAAATATGGCAGCATCAGCCGCGACCGCGCCTGGGCGCTGCGCTGGTCGTATTTCTTCCTGGTGCTGTTCGCGATCTTCTCGCTGACGCCGCCGCTCTACATGCTGATCACCTCGCTGAAGAGCAGCGCCGAGATCTCGGCGGCGACCAACCCGTGGTGGGTGTATCATCCGACGCTCGAGAACTATATCGGGCTGCTGACATCGAACCAGTTCCTGCGCTTCTTCTGGAATTCGGCCTGGGTCTCGATCTTTGTGGTCACCATCACCATGCTGATCAGCGTGCCGGCGGCCTTTGCGCTGGCACGGATGAAGTTCTGGGGCTCGGCAACGCTCGCGACCGGCGTGTTCCTGACCTACCTCATTCCGGACACGCTGCTCTTCATCCCGCTGTTCAAGATGTTCGTCCTGATCGGCGACTGGACCGGCATCCAGCTCATCAACCGCTGGTACGTGCTGCTGTTCATCTATCCGACGCTGACGGTGCCGTTCTGCACCTGGATCATGATCGGCTATTTCGCCTCGATCCCGAAGGAGCTCGACGAGGCCGCGATCATCGACGGCGCGTCCTGGTTCCAGACGTTGACGCGGATCTTCATTCCGGTCGCACTGCCCGGCCTGATCGCGGCGACGATCTTCGCCTTCACGGTCTCCTGGGCCCAGTTCCTCTATCCCCTGGTGTTCACGACCTCGACCGACCAGCTCGTGCTGCCGGTCGGCATCATCACCACCCTGATCAAGGGCGACGTGTTCAACTGGGGACAGATCATGACCGGGGCGCTGCTCGGTGCCGCGCCGCCGCTGATCATTTATGCCTTCCTGATGGACTATTACATTGCCGGCCTGACCGCCGGCGCGACAAAGGGTTGAACTCATGGCCGAAGTTTCGCTGCGGAAAGTCGTGAAGCGTTATGACGAAGTCGAAGCGGTGCGCGGCATCGATCTCGACATCGCCGACCATGAGTTCGTGGTGCTGGTCGGTCCATCCGGCTGCGGCAAGTCGACCACGCTGCGGATGACCGCAGGGCTGGAAGACATCTCGGACGGCGACATCACGATCGGCGGCGACATCGTCAACGACGTGCCGCCGAAGGACCGCGACATCGCGATGGTGTTCCAGAACTACGCGCTCTACCCGCATATGACGGTGGCCGAGAACATGTCCTTCGGGCTGCGGCTGAAGCACTATCCCAAGGCCGAGATCAAGAGCCGGGTGACGGAAGCGGCGCGCATGCTCGACATCACCGACCTGATCGACCGCAAGCCGAAGCAGCTCTCCGGCGGCCAACGCCAGCGCGTCGCCATGGGCCGCGCCATCGTGCGTAATCCCAAGGTGTTCCTGTTCGACGAACCCTTGTCCAACCTCGATGCCAAATTGCGCGTGCAGATGCGGATCGAGATCAAGAAGGTGCACCAGAAGGTCCGCACCACCACCGTCTATGTGACCCACGACCAGGTGGAGGCGATGACGCTCGCCGACCGCGTGGTAGTGATGAATCATGGCCGCATCGAGCAGATCGGTGCGCCGAACGAGCTCTACCACAAGCCGGCGACCCGTTTCGTCGCCAGCTTCATCGGCTCGCCCGCGATGAACTTCGTGCCCTGCCGACTCGAGGATGTCGGCGGGCGGCTGCATGTGCGCCTGACCGACCGCCTCGCCTTCCCGTTACCGCCCGCACGTGCGGCCCGCTACCAGGCCGTGCCCCGCACCGACAAGCTTCTGCTCGGAATCAGGCCGGAACACATCGCCGAGGCCCGGCCGCATCTGCACCCGGGAGTCGAGCCGTTCGACGCCGTGCTCGACGTCACGGAGCCAATGGGCATGGAGACCCCGTTTCGGCGAGCCGGAGCTCGAAGCGTCCGGAGATATGAAGGTGGTGACGCGGATCGGCGTCGGTTACGACGCGGTCGACGTCCCGGCGCTCTCGCGCCGCAAGGTGCCGCTGATGGTGGCGGGCACGGCGAACTCGCCGTCAGTGGCCGAACACGCCCTGTTCATGATGCTGACGCTGGCCAAGCGCGCGCAGAAAATGCATGCTGTCGTCAAGGATGGCGCCTGGGCGAACCGGCTCGGCGTGCTGCCCTTCGATCTCTACGGCAAGACGGTGTTGATCGTCGGATTCGGCCGCATCGGCACCCGCACGGCCAAACGGTGCCTCGCGATGGAAATGCAGGTGCTGGTTTACGATCCCTACAAGCCGGTGAGCGAAATCGCGGCCGCGGGCTGCGAGGCGGTGCCGGATCTCGACGCGGCGCTGCCACGTGCTGATTTCGTCACCATCCATTGCCCGAAGACGCCGGAAACGATCGGCATGTTCAACGCGGCGCGCTTCAAGCTGATGAAGCCGACCGCCTATCTCATCAACACCGCCCGCGGCGGCATCGTCGATGAGAAGGCGCTGCACGACGCGCTGGTATCCGGCAGGCTTGCCGGCGCCGGCCTTGACGTGTTCGAGCAGGAGCCGCCGCCGGTCGGCCAGCCCCTCCACAGCCTGCCGAACGTGATCATGGCGCCACACGTTGCCGGCGTCACGGTCGAAGCCGTCGACCGGATGAGCGAGCAGACCGCACGCAACATCCTGAGCGTCCTTGACGGCGCGCCGCTGCGGCAGAACGTGATCAACCAGGACGTGCTAAACTAATCGGATAAAACCGTCTATCTTCGGACGGGCCGACAACGATCGGCCCGTCATCAGCGCATGGCCTGTGGATACCGCTGCTTCCGAAAGGTCATGCTCCAGCAAGAGGGATAGAGACGAATGCGCGTCGTTCGCTCTAGGTGTGGAATATGGCTTTCAAGGAATTCGGCAATTACGACGCGGTGGGCCTCGCCGAGCTGGTCCGCAACAAGCAGGTCAGCCCGCGCGAACTGCTAGACGAAGCGATCGCCCGCACGGCCAAGGTTGATCCGGAGATCAATGCCGTCGTCGTCAAGCACTACAATTATGCCGAGCAGCAGATCGACAAAGGGTTGCCGGACGGACCCTTCACGGGCGTGCCGTTCCTTCTGAAGGACCTCGACCTCCTGCAGGGAACGCGCACGACCTCCGGCGCCAGCGTTAACAGGGATTTCGTCGCGGACCACAGCAGCACCCTCACCCAGCGCTTCCTCGACACCGGCGTGACCATCTTCGGCAAGACCGCGAGCCCCGAATTCGGGCTGATGCCGACCACGGAGACGCGCCTGTTCGGGCCGACCCGCAATCCCTGGAATCTCGCGCATTCCTCCGGCGGCTCCTCAGGCGGCGCCGCCGCCGTTGTCGCCGCACGCATCCTGCCCGTGGCGCACGCCAGCGATGGCGGCGGCTCGATCCGCATCCCGGCTTCTGCCTGCGGCGTGTTCGGCATGAAGCCGAGCCGGGCCCGCAATCCGGTCGGTCCCGATCGTGGCGAGGGCTGCGACGTGTTCCTCAGTCCGACGCTGTGCACGCCGCCGATCCGGCTCGGCGAGATCAACACCATGTCGGACGACCTGGCACAGATCGGTCCGCTCCTGCGGCGCTACATGCCGGGTACCTCGATGTTCAACATGTCCGGCCAGCCTGCGATGTCGGTGCCGCTGGCCTGGAGCAAGGACGGCCTGCCGCTCGGCATGATGTTCGCCGCCAAGCTTGGCGACGAAGCAAGGCTGTTCCGCCTCGCTGGCCAGCTCGAGCAGGTGCGGCCCTGGAAGGACAAGCGTCCGCCGGTATGTGCGTAAGGGAAAAGCTGCCGCAGGGCCAAAACTCAGCCTCATTCCGGGGTTGAGTAGACGGGAAGTGTCGGCAACCATCTTTGCCGACCAACCCCAGGGAAAGAGATTTTGAGCCAGAGCGATCCTACCGATAATGCGCTTGCCGCCATCGCCAGCATTTTGGACGAGCAGCACGCGCCCCCGCCGATCGAGAAGCCGCAGGCCGAGCCGGCGGCGGTCGAAGAGGAGCCCGCGAGCCCGCCACCGCTGGAAGCCCATGGCTATTCCAAAGTCGGCCCCGGCCCGATGGCCGCCCTCCGCTTCAAATGGACGGTGCGCGAGCAGGATGGCCAGTATTATGTCGACGAGACCATCGGCGAGAATTCGAAGCCCTTGGTGAGCGGCCCGATGGATCGCGAGGCCGCGATCAGGTTCGTGGATGACCGCGAGGTCGACGCACATCATCGCTTTGAGGTTTTGAAGCAGGAAATGGCCAGCCGCGCCGCCGTCGCCAGCCTGGTCCGCGAGGAAGGCGGCGAGATATAGAGCGTTTTCGAGCGAAGTGGATACCGGTTCGCGTAGCAATCAAGTTTACGCAGATTGCGTAGACTTATCTGCGCAGAAAACGCGTCGAAACAAGAATTTAGAGCTTCGGTTCTGATTCAATCAGAACCGAAGCTCCCCCCAGCTACGCCGGTCTTGGCGGCCCCAGGAAATCCTTCTTGACGAGATCGACGCCGGCGTGACGCAGGATGTCGTAGGCGGTCGTGACGTGAAAGAAAAACTGCGGCACGCTGAAGCCAAGCAGCAGCGACCGCCCGGTGAAGGTGCGCTGCGCGCCGCTCTTGAAGGTGAACACCACCTCCTTGTCGCCGGCCTCGTCGATCGCAGCACGCGGCAGGCTTTGGACGAAATCGATCGTGGCTGCGATCCTGAGCTTGAGCTCATCAAGATCAGGCTCGATGCCGCCGAACCTGAGCGGCTCGTGCCCGGCCAGCAGCGCGCAACAGGCGATCGCATGGCGATTGGCTTCGCCCACCTGCTGCCTGAGACTGTACATGTTCGGATAGAGCCGCATGCCGAGCAGCACGGCAGGATCGATGTTTCGTGTCCTTGCGTAGGCGGACGCGTGATCGAGCAGCCCGGAAAGATTGCGAAGATATGGCACGAATACGCCGACCGATGCTTCGTAAACTGAGATTGTCACGATTTGACTTCCTTTGACTGGCTCGACGGGCACATTCCATCTAAAGCCGTCGCAACAGACTATCATCGAGGCAATCGATGGAGGAACTTTGATGTTGCGCGCATTCGTCGGCCTTGTGGCCGCCATGCTGATGATGGCTTCCGCCCACGCCCAGCCGGCAGCGTCGCCTTCCCGGCTCGACGACATCATCCGGCGCGGCACGCTGCGGGTTGGCATGACCGGGGACTATGCGCCGTTCAGCTTTGTCGACAGGACGACGCCCGGCTTCAGGGGATTCGATGTCGACATGGCGGAAGCGCTCGGCAAGGCGCTCAGCGTCAAGGTCGAATATGTCAAAACGGGTTGGCCGCAGATGACGAACGATTTGGAAGCCGACCGCTTCGACATTGCGATGAGCGGCATCTCGATCACGCTGGAGCGCCAGAAGAAAGGCTTCTTCTCAATCCCGATCGTGCGCGAAGGCAAGACGCCGATCACCCGCTGCGCGGATGTCAACAAATACCAGACGCTTGCCGAAATCGACCGTGCCGGCACGCGCGTCATCGTCAATCCCGGCGGCACCAACGAGCGCTTTGCGCGGGCGCATGTGAAGAACGCCGAGATCAAGGTCTTCGACGACAATACCAGGATCTTCGACGAGATCGCCAAGGGCGATACCGACCTGATGATGACGGATGCGTCCGAGACGCGCTACCAGCAGAAACTGCATCCCGGCGTGCTCTGCGCGGTGCATCCCGATCAACCGTTCGACTTTGCGGAAAAGGCCTACTGGCTGCAGCGCGACGTCCCGCTGAAGTTCTTCGTGGATCAATGGCTGGACATCGCAATGAAGGACGGCACGTTCAAGCGCATCTATGCCGCCTGGTTCGAATGATCCATGCAGCAGCATCAGCCGCGTTCGACTGGAAAATTGACCACTTTATGAGCGCTAACTAGACTGGTGACCAGCCGTTTGAACCAAAGCCGCTAGTGGTTCATCACAGTGATTTTGACGTTTTGATACCGAGCCATTCGAGGATCGGCAAGTTTTCGGGTGGCAGG
>NZ_JBEGDB010000528.1:0-2175 GCF_043638955.1 Bradyrhizobium sp. 31Argb
CGCTAATCCTTCGCCGTCATCAGGCTGGATAGAGGACTTCCACCTCCAAGCTGTCGTTCATACTCGGCACACCGCAAAAATCCGGCGCGCCGTGCGGCACGCCGGATGAGTCGACCTAACCAGAGAGTCCGTTCACGCCGAGGCGGCGCGCGGCGCGCGGTTGCGCGAGTTGCGCTGGAAGAACAGCGCCTGGCTCGCAACGGCCGAGACCATCGCGGGCTGGAATGGTTTTGAGATCAGGAACGCCGGCTCCGGGCGCTCCCCGGTCAGGAAGCGTTCGGGATAGGCGGTGATGAACACCACCGGCACCTCGAACACGCGCAATAGCTCGTTCACCGCGTCCAGGCCCGACGAACCATCGGCGAGCTGGATGTCGGCGAGGATCAGGCCGGGCTTCTTGTTCTTGGCGAGCGCCACTGCATCCGAATGGGTGCGGGCGACGCCGATCACGTTGTGGCCGAGATTTCGCACGAGGCTTTCCAGATCCATCGCGATGAAGGTCTCGTCCTCGATGATCAGGACGTCGGTCGCGATCTCGGCGGCCATCTCACGGCCGGCGGCGTCCGTGAGCTTGCGCGTCTCGCCGATGTCGATGTTGAGGATGTAGGCCACCTCCTCTTCCGAGAAGCCCTCCAGCGACAGCAGGAGGAAGGCCTGCCGCGGCAGCGGCGTGATGTTGGAAAGCCGGCGCTCCGGCGGCAGCGCCAACGTCGCCACATCGGCATTGTCGTTGATGGAGACCGAATTCCAGATTTGAGTGAACAGCCGGAACAGGCCGGCACGCGGCCCGTGCGTTTCGTCCAGAAGCGAGGGGTCCTGAAGCAGGGCCTCCAGCATGGCCGCGACATAGGCGTCGCCCGACGCCTGGTTTCCGGTCAGCGCGCGGGCGTAGCGCCGCAACAATGGCAAGTGTTCGGCAACGAGCTGCGATCGGGACATTCCCACTCCATCCTTGTGTTCGAGGCAATCGCCTGAAACGACCTATATCTCTCGGGCCGGCACATCCGTCCGTGGGCGACCCGCCTTCCCCTTGAGTTTGTTACGCCCGGACTACGCTTGAGCGTCGATAAAGTTCCACAAAAAGTTCCGGACATTCGGAACTTTCAGGCGAACTTCGAATTAGCGTACGACCGGCAGCAAACGCGGCCAAGACCGAAATTTCGAGGAAACTGCTTGAAACACAGGGACTTAACCTCTCGGGGAAACGTGGATCAGATCATGAAGGAAACCAAGAAGCAGGGCGGTCTCAACGCTGAGATCCAATCGAGAATCGGCCACCAGCTTCGCGCCATGTATGATGATGTGGTGCGACAGGGGGTGCCGGACCGCTTTGCGGAGCTTATCCGCAAGCTCGATGATCCCGCGGAGGCCGCCAAGCATTTGGCAGAGACTGACGAGCAGCAAGCAGCAAAAAATGACGGGAGGGACTAATGCCTCTCACCGACCAACTTCGCGACGATATTTTGGCGTCGGTGCCAAGCCTACGCGCGTTCGCGATTTCGCTCTCCGGCAATGGTGACCGCGCCGACGATCTGGTGCAGGAGACCTTGTTGCGCGCAATCGCCAACATCGACTCATTCCAGCCCGGCTCGAACCTGCCGGCTTGGCTGTTCACCATCCTGCGCAACCTGTTCCGCTCCGACTATCGCAAGCGGCGGCGCGAGGTGGAGGACGCCGAGGGCAACTATGCGAAGACTCTGAAGACCCAGCCTGCGCAGAATGCGCATCTGGAGTTCGAGGAGTTTCGCGCCGCACTCGACAAGCTGCCGCAAGACCAGCGTGAAGCTTTGATCCTGGTCGGCGCGTCCGGCTTCTCGTACGAGGACGCGGCTGCGATCTGCGGCTGCGCCGTCGGCACCATCAAGAGCCGCGTCAACCGCGCGCGATCGAAATTGAGCGCATTGCTCTATGTCGAAGGCGCGGAAGATTTCGGCCCTGATGACACCGTGCGCGCCGTGATCGGCGGCAACGGCGGCTGATGCTCGCCAACTCTTGATCGTCATGCGCGGGCTCGACCCGCGCATCCATCCCGGAAAAGCGATTTTCTGAGGAGTGATGGATTGCCGGGTCAAGCCCGGCAATGAGGGCGAGAGCAGTGTGTAGATTCCATGGGGCGGTGAGCGCGCCCTTTCCGGTAGGTTTGGGTTTCCACACTCGAACCATCGGAGAGTCTGA
>NZ_JBEGDB010000529.1:0-2169 GCF_043638955.1 Bradyrhizobium sp. 31Argb
TTGCCTTCAGTGCCGCGTCGATCTTGCGTCTCGTCTTTGTCGTCATCATGCGCTCCGTCTATCAAACGGAGCAGCCCTTTTCGGTCTCAAACTATCGCAGACTAGGAATAGCAGCAGGTGGCTTAAACCTGTGGAATCCGGCCGTTCGCCGCAGGCGCGATAATCACAAACCTTGGTTAGTTGCGGTGCGCCCAATATAGGCCGAGCGACTGTCGGCGAGCATCAACGACGTTTCGTACGCGCGACCGGCGGGCCGGCAACGGTCGAGGAGTGCGTCCTACTGGCTCTCGCCGTTATATGGATATGCCCATCTTAGAACGTGTTGACGCTTGCCCGGCGCTCAAAGCGCTTGAATCGACCGTAGCGTCAGGTTGTAAGGCATGGCACAGCAGGACCGGATTCCTTTGCAGAGGCGTCATATCGGGGAACCACATCACGAGTGTGACAAGATCTAAGGCGGGCTGCGCGCGCTGCAAATGCAGACGATCTCTGTAGTGTCTCGGTGTTGGCGACAAGCCTGGTGCGCGTGGACTAACGATGGGAAGCGCTGCAACCGACGGCGCCGACCCGCAATAGCACGACCGCTGCTGACGTCGCGTCGGCCTGGGATTCGATAAACAGACGAGAGTCGCAGGGCAGAGCACACCAGTGAAGTATTTGCATTTAAAGAGAGGCTGTTGAATCAATAGCGACGAACCGGCTTGGCTTACAGTGCGGATCGCCATGTAGCCGCCCTTGCTGCGATTGCGATCGTGGCCGCGTTGTGCACGGGATTCGCTCGCGCGCGAGAGCGGAGGTAGGAAGAGATCTTGACGTCCCGCAGGCCAGACATGATGCGCTTCTGTGACCGCTTTACAGGACGTGGTGACGCGGACGCGGTCATGTTCTGTCTTAGGGACAGTTTCAAAAACTTGGGTGTCGAATGTCGACGAGTGATGCCGACCGCGGCAGAGAGAAAGGGAAGGCCGAAACGAGGCGTCAACAATCTTCCAATTGTGCTCCATCGGATGAGTCACCGGAGCGCGGCAATTTGAGTGCATGGCTCTGATCTCTCTTCGTGTCTCCGACGAAGTTGCGGCGGAGTTCTCGGCTTTTGCAGCTACCCAAGGCGGCAAATCCGCGCTGCTGCGGCGTCTCATTGCTGATGCGCTAGCTGCACCAGCGCCGCGTATCTTGGCGTTGCCGGTCGGACGCCCGGAGAAGGTGACGGTGCGATTTCGCGAGAGCGAGATGCGGCAGCTCGCGGAAGTCTCGCGTCAGCGAGGCATGACTCGAACCGGCTGGATTGTCGCGCTGGTGCGCTCGCGGTTGGGATCACCTGTGCAGCATTCCCCGAACGAGCATGACGCGCTTCGCGCGATCGTTCGCGAGCTCAACCGGATCGGCGGCAACATCAACCAGATCGCGCGGGCGGCAAACACCAGTGTGCTGCAGGGCAGGGCGGTTGAGCCTGATCTGTCCACAATTCAAGAGGCTAAATTGGTCATTGAAGCGGAACTCGCGCAATTGCGTAGCGCGTTGCACGGCAACGCGGATTATTGGGATGGACGGCGATGAGCCGGCGCTCGCCGCGGCCGACCGATATGGCCTCCGAACTTCCGCCGATCTCGTATATCTGGGAAACGCCCAATCGGCGTCCACGGCGGGCCGAGTGGGATATCCCCGATCCTTCCGCTCCGGGCCGCCTTACGCCGGCGATGCGCGCAAAGCTCGAACGCATCGTGCGCCGAGCGCCGGAGGTGATGGTCAAGATCACCGGCCGGACCAAGAGCGTGGGGCATCTCAAGTCGCACCTCGCATACATCACGCGAAACGGCGAGCTCGACGCGGAAACAGAGCAGGGCGCGACGCTGGCAAGCCGTTCCGGATTGAAAGACCTGCAGCAACGCTGGGAGGATGATGCCGATCTTGACGACAAGCGCCGCCGTATGCGTCGCTTTCGATCAACATCATTTTGTCCATGCCGATCTCACCTTCGGCGCACTGTTTGCCGCCACATCGGTTCTGATCACCGTCCATCCCCAGATGCTTGACGTGATGTCGATGTCTCAGTTCCTGACCATGCTCGGCGACCTGCTGGATGTGATCGCTTGTGACCTGCCACTGAGTATTTCCTCCAGAAGGAGTTAGAGTCCGGCCCGAAGAAGGACGGACAGATGAAGCGAGCAA
>NZ_JBEGDB010000530.1:0-2169 GCF_043638955.1 Bradyrhizobium sp. 31Argb
GTCGTCGCCATTGCCGCCACTCTGCTCTGGATAAGGTAACTGTCCACACGGCCTAAGGCCATATGCGATTCCCCTACAGGCCAGGGGGCTACGTTGGGCCGGCCGATGAGCCGGAGATCGGAGTTCGAGCCGTTCAAAGATCCAAGGTCGGACATCACGGCGCGGCGGAGCCAAGGTTGGGGCGGAGTATCCCAAGAAGTTTTTCGTTCAAGAGGCTAGAGATGTTCGGTTGAACACGCCGAAGTCGGAAAGCTGACACGGCGCTGGGGCCATTCCGCCGCAATTCAACAGCCAGGCTGGCGCTTAAGCGTGTTTGGCTGCTGTGGCGCAAGGCGCGCATCATATTTCGCGAGCGGCACGCCGTTTGCTGGGATCAGGAGCAGAAGCCGTCGCGGCCAAACTGGTCGCAGGCCGCCCCGCTCCGAGAGACTTCCCAATGAGGCTTGCCCGATTGATCCTGATCAATGCAACTCTGATTCTAATCCTGCTCGAAAAAGCAGCAGCGGTGAACATCAGTCCCACCCTTGCCGCAAACGTCCGTCTGCCGAGCAACGAGATTGCATCACCGCTCACTCAGACGACGCGGCTCGAGGCCGGGTTGAGCTCACGCGCGCACGGACATTTTTGCAGCTGGATCATCCAACCCGCGCTTTGCATCCTTCTGTCGGCCGACCAGTTCCGCCCAAGTAAACAGAGCGAGAAGCGTCTCCCGGTATCGGGAAACAGCTTCACCTCTAAGAGCGGCAAGTTCGTGCTGTGGCGTTCGAATGTGAAGTTCGCCAATCGCGCGGATAGCCTTCAGATGATGTCTGTGGCAAAGTCATCGATCTGCAATCCGGCCGCCGCACCTTATGATGGCGCAACGGCGGTGCAGGTCATGAAAGCGCCAGGCGTCAGTGCGGCGATTCAGCCGAGGGCCGATACCGCCAGCATCACACACGCCGATCGATCCGAGACCGGTAATGCCGAGCTCGGATTTGTCGCGCCGTCCGAGCTCACAAACAGCAAAACCCGTTTGCCCTGGCTGGTGGCGCGGGAGTCTTATGGCCCGATGGGGCCAAATGCCGTGCTGTTGGAGAGCGGCGCCAATAATAAAGCGACACGCGCTTTCGTCGATTTTCTTAAAGGGCAAAAACTCCACGCGATTATCGCGCGGGGTGGCTACGTGCAAAGCTAGAGTTGACGCATGGATGGCTTTTCGCCAGAGATCTGGGAATCGCTCGAGCTCACGGTCGAGCTCGCGAGCCTGACGACCGTGATCCTGCTGGTCCTTGGCACGCCGCTCGCGTGGTGGATAGCGCGCTCGAAGAGCCTTTGGGCTGAGGCGGTCGCCACGATCATCGCGCTGCCGCTGGTGCTGCCGCCAACAGTAATCGGTTTCTATCTGCTGGCCCTGCTCGGCCCGAACGGCCCGGGTGGCCTTCTCGCCTCTCTCTGGGGCGGGGCCACGCTCGCCTTCACCTTTACGGGGCTCGTGGTCGGATCGGTTTTGTCAGCGCTGCCTTTGATGGTGCAGCCCATCCGCAACGCCTTCGCTGCGATGGGTGACCGCCCGCTGGAAGTCGCTGCCACTCTGCGCGCCTCACCGTTATATGCCTTCTTCACGGTCGCCTTGCCTGTGGCGCGAACGGGTGTTCTGACAGGCGCCATGCTTGGCTTTGCGCATGCGATAGGCACGTTCGGCATCGTGCTTATGATCGGCGGCAACATTCCTGGGCGCACCAAGGTGCTGTCGGCCTATCTCTTCGACTATGTCCAAGCCTCGCGCTGGCGCGAAGCAAGCTGGCTTGCCGGGGCCATGGTGATGTTCGCCTTTGCGGTAATCCTCACCTTAACCTTGATCGACAAATACAGCGGAAGGAGGAGCAGGTGAGGATAGCCACGCCAGGCCGGATTGACATTGCCTTCAGCGGCAGTATCGCCGGCTTCTCGCGCGATACGCAATTCAGCGTACCCGCCAAAGGCGTGACGGCGATTTTCGGCCCACCAGGCTGCGGCAAGACCACGCTGGCGCGCTGCATCGCCGGCCTAGAGCCTTTGCCAAATGGTTTTTGCGCCATCGACGGCGAGGTGTGGCAGGATAGGACGACCTTTCGCCCACCCCATCTGCGTCCCATCGGCTATGTGTTTCAGGAGCCGAGTCTTTTTCCTCATTTGTCGGTCAGGCGC
>NZ_JBEGDB010000531.1:0-2152 GCF_043638955.1 Bradyrhizobium sp. 31Argb
GTTGATCATCATCAAGAGTAGTTCGGCATTCATGCAGAGCTGTAGTAGAACGCGCTGCATGATTGATTTGCCTTTCGATCCAGCATTGCTCCAGAAAGCCGTGACGGCGCTGTCGTCACGGCTTGCCATGTTGTCGGCGGAATGCAGCACGCTGGCGGCTGAGCGTGATGCAGCGATCGCCCAGCGCGATGCTGCGATCCAGGAGAACGACAAGCTCCTGGTGATCCTGTCGCAGTACAAGCGCACGATCTTCGGTCCCCGGTCCGAGACACTGGATCCCGGACAGCTATCTCTCTTCACCATCACGGCGCAGGCGGCTGGTCCCGCCGCCAACGACGACGTGACCGGAGGCAGGCTGCCTGATGGAGCGGAAGGCCGTGGAAAGCGACTGGCGCGACGCAACCGGGGGAAGCTTCCGGAGCATTTGCCGCGCATCGACGTCGTGATCGATATCGAGAGCCATATCTGCCCCTGCTGCGGCGAGCGGCTGCACAAGATCGGGGAGACCGTCAAGGAAGCCTTCGACGTCGTTCCGATGCAATACCGGGTCAAGCGCATCGTGCGTCCGCGCTATGGTTGCCGGGGATGCCGCCAGGGTGTGCTGCAGGCGGCCGCGCCGGCCCAGGCGGTCGAGGGCGGGATGGTGACGGAAGCCTTACTGGCCCACATCGCGGTGATGAAATACGGTTACCAGCTGCCGCTGTATCGGCAGGAACAGATGTTTGCCGCGCAGGGCGTCGCGCTCGACCGTCAGACGCTGGCTTCGTGGATGGGCCGCGTCGCCTGGTGGCTGAGGCCGCTTCACGCGCTGTTGCGCGACACAGTGATCTCCTACCCGCGGCTGTTTGCCGATGAGACGCCGCTGCCGGTTCTCGATCCCGGCCGTGGCAGGACCAAAGTCTGCCAGTTCTGGGCGATCGCCACCGATGACCGGCCGTGGGGCGGCCCGGCACCGCCGGCGGTGGTCTACGTATTTGCCGAGGATCGCAAGGCGATCCGCGCCAAACAGCTGTTCGGAGACTACCAGGGCATCCTGCAGGTCGACGGCTATGCCGCCTACAAGGGTCTGATCAAGAACGGCGGCCGTCTGGTGCAACTCGCATTCTGCTTCGCGCATGCGCGGCGGAAGTTCTGGGACGTTCACGTCGCGACGAAGTCGCCGATTGCCGCGGAAGCGCTGCAACGGATTGCGATGTTCTATGCCATCGAAGACCGTATCCGTGGTC
The DNA here is from genome assembly GCF_043638955.1 of Bradyrhizobium sp. 31Argb. Lineage (NCBI taxonomy): Bacteria > Pseudomonadati > Pseudomonadota > Alphaproteobacteria > Hyphomicrobiales > Nitrobacteraceae > Bradyrhizobium > Bradyrhizobium sp. 31Argb. The sequence continues at coordinate 1,227 of NZ_JBEGDB010000531.1, forward strand.
TGCCGGCGGCGCAGCGGTCTGCGGTTCGGCAAACCGAAACCAGGCCGCTGATCGAGCACCTCAAGCCGTGGCTTGAGGCACGACTGCTGGAAGTCTCGAAGAAGTCTGGCCTTGGCAAGGCGATTCGCTACACCCTCAACCATTGGGAAGGCCTGACGCGCTTCATCGATGACGGGCGCATCGAGATCGACAACAATACGGTCGAACGCACCATCAAGCCGATAGGGTTAGGAAAGAAGAACTATTTGTTTGCGGGCAGTGAAGGCGGCGCCGAGACCTGGGCCATTCTCGCGTCGATCATCAACTCGGCCAAGCTGCAAGACATCGACCCGCGGCATTATCTGACCGACGTTCTCGAGCGCATTGTCTCCGGACGCACCAAGATCAATCAGCTGCACACATTGCTGCCGTGGACATGGAAGGCCGAGCGCGATGGTCTGGAGACAAAGCTCGCCGCCTGATCAATTTGACGGCAGGGCGTCGGGAACTTCCTGCGCGTCGCTGGTGTCGTCATAGATCTCTTCGCGGATCACGCGCAGCGTCACCTCGTGCAGATAGACTTGCAGCGCCCTCTGCAGCTCGGTGAACTCCGGCAGCAGGATCTTGTCAACGAAGCCCCGTGACGCGCGGATCATCACCGTGTTGCGTCGCTGGCGGTGGTAACGAAACGGCCGCAGCCCGTATCGACGGCAAAGCGCCAGAAACAGCTGCCGCGACCATTGGTCGGGAAGTGAGAATTGCTGCTCGATCGGTGGATCGTGGCGAGCGAGCTCCTCGACCCGGGCACGCACCCGCTGCAGTGCGGCTTCCGCCGCCAAGCGCTCACCAGCAGTTCCTGCACCCGCGAACAACGCCTCGATCTTCCGAAGCTTCTCGCGCAGATGCGACTCGCTGGTCATTCTGATCCCCGTCGCCCCCTTCAGAGG
>NZ_JBEGDB010000532.1:0-2149 GCF_043638955.1 Bradyrhizobium sp. 31Argb
GGCTTCCTCCTAAAAGAAAGCCTTGAATCACGTTCAATCTGATTTGAGAATCCCAAGAGTCCACACGGCCTAAAGCGTGATGACTTTTCTTCGAATCGTCATCCCGCTTTAGCTCTTTGTTTGAGCATGATCTTCCTGCGCAAACGCTTCGCGTTTGTCGCGAGGGAAAACCGGTATCCACTTTTCCGGATCGTGCTCTAATACAACGAAGTTGCGGCGGCTTGAGCGTCGCCAGGGGTGGTCGCAAGGCCGAAAGGAAGCGCTGTGGACTGGCTGTGGCAGATCGTTGATCCCGCGAACCTCGCGGCTTTCTTCACGCAGTTCAAGAGCGAGATGGCGACCACGACGTTCTGGGTCGCCGTCAGCAAGATCATCTGGATCAATGTGTTGTTGTCGGGCGACAACGCATTGGTGATCGCGCTGGCCTGCCGTGGGCTCGCGCCGCGCCAGCGGTTGTGGGGCATGATCTTCGGCGCGGCGGCCGCGGTGATTCTGCGCATCATCTTCACCGGCATCGTCGCGACCTTGATGGAATTCCCTTACCTCAAGCTCGTCGGCGGGTTGGCGCTGATCGTGATCGCGGCAAAGCTGCTCGTTCCCGAACACGAGGACGAGGACAGCGTGGATGCGGCCGCGCATCTGTGGGCGGCGGTGCAGATCGTCGTCGTCGCCGACATTGTCATGAGCCTCGACAACGTGATCGCGGTTGCCGCCGCGGCCAATGGCAGCGTGCCGCTTCTGGTGTTGGGTCTTGCGATCAGCGTACCCCTGATCGTCGCGGGCGCGGCGCTGATCATGGCGCTGCTCAACAAGCTGCCGGTGCTGGTCTGGGCCGGCGCGGCGCTGCTCGGGTGGATCGCCGGCGATGTGATCGCGACCGATCCGGCGGTCGATCCGAAGCTCGATGCGCTGTTTGCCGGACCGGTCGGCGGCGCGCTCGATTCCTGGCTGGGGGCGCTCGGCATCGGTCCGCATTTTGCCGGCGGCGGCCATGGCGGCGAGATCGCGCTGGCGCTGCTTGGCGTCATCGTGGTGCTGGTCGTCGGATCGATCTGGCGCCGACGCGCAATGCATCACGCCGAGCGGGCCGCCAAGGCGGCCTGACTCACTTGGGCATGGTCTGCTCGGAAAACCTTTTCGGGGCTATGCTCTAGGGACGGCGATACGTTCGCCAGACCTCCACATGGCTTGGCGTGACCGGCTTGTTGTCGGCGTCCCTGAAAACGCCGGTCCAGGGGTTGCCGACCCAGACCGTAATGGGCTGGACGCACCGCGGCAGTCCCCTGCCGATACTGATTTCCTTCAGCAGCTTTGTGATCGTGGCATCGAGATCGGCATTTCCAGCCGATCGCACGAGTTGGCTCCGCTGCACGTTTCCGAGGTCGTCGAACCAGAGCTGGGCCTGGGCCTGGAACTTGCGGCTGTCCGCTCTCGCGTTGCGCTCGACCACGTTGCGGAGTTGCGAGGTGATCATCGTGAGATAGGGGCTGCCGGTGCCGCAGCCGCTGCCTCCGCCGTTGTCACCGTCCCCGCCGATGAGAGTGCCGGCGTTGGATCCCTTCGGCAGAGCGGCCTGCCTCCAATCGGGAGGCGCGTCCAGGCTCAACGGATCCGACACCGGGGGCAGTTTTGTCTTCGGCTGCGGCGGCGCGGGCTTCGGTGTCGGCGCGGCTGCGACGGAATCCCGGCGATTGTTCACCACCTTCTTCGGGGGGACCGGGACGGGTGGCGGCGCCTGCAGAGTGCGCTGCGTCGTCTCCTTCGCCGGCTCGGGAGGCCGCTGCGGAGGTGGCGGGGGAACAAGCAGAAGCTGGATGATCGTCGGCTCGCGGCGCGCCGGCTCGGGGCTACGCGGAGCCATCCAGATCAGAGCGAACAGGCCGAGCGCCAGCAGCAGGGCCACAGCAATCATCGCCACCGTCGACCAGCGCTCGCGCCAGACGTCGAGCGTGGCGTATCGCTGCAGCGCCTGAATGTCCTGCATCGCTCCTCCACTGTGCCGCGATCGGCGGACAGCATGTAGCCCGGGTGGAGCGGAACGCGTAACCCGGGACACCTGCAGCCGCGTTGCGTGGAGTGCCCCCAAAAGTGAGACACGGGAAATTAGGGACAGTTCTCTAACGGAGAACGTATGCCCAACAAATCCCCC
>NZ_JBEGDB010000533.1:0-2134 GCF_043638955.1 Bradyrhizobium sp. 31Argb
CCAAGGCTTCCTCCTAAAAGAAAGCCTTGAATCACGTTCAATCTGATTTGAGAATCCCAAGAGTCCACACGGCCTAATCGCTCGGCGCGGGCACTTCGATTCCGTCAGCCGAATAGCTCCTGATCTTGTTGCGCAATGTGCGTACGGAAACGCCGAGCACGCGCGCGGCGCGCGTGCGGTTGCCATTGCAGCGGATCAGGGTTTGCAGCACCAGCTCGCGCTCGACCTCGCCGACGGTGGCTCCGATCAGGAGCGGCACGATTTCGTTGGGGGCCAGTGAGGACGCCGGAATCTCCGGCAGGGGCTGCGTGGACACATAGGACATGACACCTCCCGAGCAACGCCCGTTCGCAACATCGCGAATCGGAAACATCGAGAACACAAACCCCTGGCCCGCGCGAGACGGTGGCCGCAGATGGTTAACAAACGATTAACGCGATCGCTGCCATCCACATTTCCGCATGGGTTCCCGCGTGCGCCATGCTCACACCGCCCGGTAGCCGCCATCCACCATCACGATCGATCCCGTGACATAGGCCGACAGGTCGGAGGCGAGGAAGATCGCAGGCCCCACGATATCCTCCGCCTTGCCGGCGCGGCCGAGCGGAGTGTGCGCGATGAAGGTCTTCGCGAGTTCCGGATTGTTCGCGCGCGTCTGGGCGTTCAGCGGCGTCTCGATGAAGCCGGGGCCGATTGCGTTGACGCGCACGCCTTCCTTGCCGAGCTCGGCGGCGAGCGCGCGGGTGAAGCCGAGCACGCCGTGCTTTGAGGCTGTGTAGGCGGGCGAGCTCGGCGTGCGCACATGCACGAAGGACTGGATCGATCCGATACTGACGATGCGTCCCTTCGTGGCGCGGATCTGCGGCAGGAAGGCATGCGTCACGTTGAAGACGCCGGTGAGGTTGATCGCGATGACGTCTTCCCAATCCTTGATCACGGCCTCGTCTGCGCCGAGCATGCCGTTACGTCGCGCAATCCCGGCATTGTTGACGAGGATCGAGACTTGCCCGATCTTGCCGGCGATCTCCTTTGCAAGCGCGACGCAATCCTCGCGCCTGGTGACGTCGAGCGCAAAGCTGTCGGCTTGGCCGACGGCGTCGCGGATCTCCTTCGCCGCTTCCGCCGCCGCGCTCTTGATGACATCGAGCAGCACCACGCGTGCGCCTTCGCGTGCGTAGCCGGCTGCGATCGCGCGGCCGATGCCGGACCCCGCGCCGGTGATGACGGCGATATGATTTTCGAGAAGGGCCATGGATGTTTCCTCTTTCCTGGTTCTTGAAACGCCGCCGCGAAGGCTAATTCAAAACGCGAGCAAACGGAAAGCCCTTGCTGGGAATTTGTAGGGTGGGCAAAGCGCAGCGTGCCCACCGTCAAGCACTCGACTCGGCATGGTGGGCACGCTTCGCTTTGCCCACCCTACGCATCTACGCATCCTGGCTACGCATTCTCGCCCATCCAGCTTCCGGGCTACACTCTGCAATGTGCGAATCGATCCGCGCCGCCATTGATGACTCAAGAAAATCCTGGAGACTTTCATATGAAAATGCCATCCGCCCTTCGTGCCGTGCTGGTCGCGCTCACCGCTATCGCCGGCGCCACTCTCTCCTCGGTCGCCCATGCCGACAGCGGCACTGTCTCGCTCACGATCTACAAGGCGGGCTGGATCATCGGCGGCTCCGGCGGTGGCGGCGTGCTGAATTTTCATGGACGCAGATATCCGCTGTCGGTCGGCGGCCTCGATTACGGCCTGGTGTTCGGCGGCTCGAAGACGGTGCTGCGCGGCCGCGTCAGCAACATCAATCGCCCCTCTGATGTCGCCGGCGTCTACGGCGCAGCCGGCGCGGGCCTTGCAATCGGCGGCGGCGCCCGCGCCATCGTGCTCACCAACCAGAAGGGCGCCGTGCTCGAACTCGCCGGCCACCAGGTCGGATTGATGGCGAATGCGGATTTGAGCGGGCTCGCGATCACGATGAAGTAGCGCGTCTACCTGCTCCATCTGCGCTTCTCTCGCGCTCACACCGTTGTCGTCCCCGCCTAGGGCGCAATTGCGCCCGGGGGGCCGGGACCCATATGTGGACGGCCCCCGTGGCACAAGAGCTTTTGAGGTGATCGGATCGCTGCATCCATATGTCCG
>NZ_JBEGDB010000534.1:0-2108 GCF_043638955.1 Bradyrhizobium sp. 31Argb
TTGAGCATGATCTCCGCGCAAACGCTTCGCGTTTGTCGCGAGGGAAAACCGGTGTCCACTTTTCCGGATCATGCTCTGGAGCATTTCGGTTCTGATTGAATCAGAACCGAAGCTCTGGATTCTAGTTTTGGTGCGTTTTCTGCGCAGATAAGTCTACGCAGCGAACCGGTGTCCACCTTCGGATCAAGTCCGCGGGCATGCTTCGCTCGAAAACGCGCTGGCGGCTCCCGCACCCCGCAAAATTGCTTGACGCGTCCGCCTTCAGCGGACGATGCATTGCGGCCTGTTTCGACCTATGTTGGGGCGATACGCCCAGAAAATTTCAGGAGTGACGCCATGAACCCGCCCGTTGCCGCACGCGCTTCGCAATCAGGAACCTCGCTTCGCGATCGCCTGAAAGATCCCTCGCTGCTGCGCGACCGCTGCTACATCGATGGCGCCTGGGTCGGCACGCCCGTCTTCTCCGTAAACAATCCGGCTGATGGGGTCGAACTGGCGAAGATCCCGCAGATGAGCGCCGATGACGCCACCAAGGCGGTCGAGGCCGCGGAACGCGCGTTCCCGACCTGGGCCAAGCTGACGGCCAAGCAGCGTTCCAACATCCTGCGCAAATGGTTCGAATTGATCATCGCCAACCGCGAGGATCTGGCGCTGATCCTGACCTCGGAACAGGGCAAGCCGCTGGCCGAGGCGCTCGGCGAGGTCGATATCGGCGGCGCCTATGTCGAGTTTTTCGCCGAGGAAGCCCGCCGGGTCTATGGCGAGACCATCCCGACCCAGCGGCCGGATGCGCGGCTGCTCGCGATCAAGCAGCCGATCGGCGTTTGCGGCGCGATCACGCCGTGGAACTTCCCGAACTCGATGATCACCCGCAAGGTTTCGCCGGCGCTCGCCGCCGGCTGCACTGTGGTGCTGAAGCCTGCCAACGAAACCCCGCTCTCGGCGCTGGCGCTGGCGGCGCTGGCCGAGAAGGCCGGCGTGCCGAAGGGCGTGTTCAATATCATCACCGGCGATGCGCCGCCGATCGGCAAGGTTCTGTGCGAGCACCCGGCGGTGCGTTTTGTCGGCTTCACCGGCTCGACCGAGGTCGGCAAGATCCTGTACCGGCAGTCGTCGGTCGGCGTGAAGAAGCTCGGGCTGGAACTCGGCGGCAACGCGCCCTTCGTCGTGTTCGATGATGCCGATATCGATGCCGCCGTCGAGGGCGCGATTGTCTCGAAGTACCGCAACATGGGCCAGACCTGCGTCTGCGCCAACCGCCTCTATGCCCAGGACAAGATCTACGACGAGTTCGTGCAGAAGCTCTCGAAGAAGGTTGCCGCCATGAAGATCGGCGACGGCACCGAGCAAGGCGTGGTGCAGGGGCCGCTGATCAACATGGAAGCGATCGAGAAGGTCGAGCGGCACATTGCGGATGCGGTGAAGGGCGGCGCCAAGGTCGTCACCGGCGGCAAGCGCTCATCGCTCGGCCGCACCTTCTTCGAGCCGACGGTGCTGTCCGACGTCAAGGCGGATGCGCTGGTATCGCAGGAAGAGACATTCGGCCCGCTCGCGCCGGTGATCCGCTTCAAGGATGAAGCCGACGTGATCGCGATGTGCAACAAGTCGCCGTTCGGCCTCGCCTCGTACTTCTATTCACGCGACCTCGGGCGTGTGTGGCGCGTCGCGGAGGCGCTGGAATCAGGCATGGTCGGCGTCAACACCGGCCTGATCACGACCGAAGTCGCGCCGTTCGGCGGCGTCAAGCAGAGCGGCTTGGGCCGCGAAGGTTCGCATCACGGCATGGAAGAATATGTCGAGATCAAATACGTGATGATGGCGGGCGTGTAGTCCCTTCTGCCTCGGCATTCCGGGGCGCGCGAAGCGCGAGCCCGGAATCCATTCATCCACTTGGTCTACCGCCCGATGGATTCTCTGATGTGCAATTGCACATCAGAGCTCGCGACTTCGTCGCGCCCCGGAATGACGGCGGTCGCGTAGGGTGGGCAAAGGCGCGACAGCGCCGTGCCCACCATCCGCATTCGAGCCAGAATGGTGGGCACGCTGCGCTTTGCCCACCCTTCTGTAACGGGCCTGGATCAGTCAATCCCTTTTGCGTCATCCGCTCG
>NZ_JBEGDB010000535.1:0-2096 GCF_043638955.1 Bradyrhizobium sp. 31Argb
ATCATGCGCTCCGTCTATCAAACGGAGCAGCCCCTTCCAACTAAGCACGTGGTCCCACAATCGGGGTCCATTTCAGTCGCCATTGCCCGCCATGCTCTCATGCTTGTAGCCCATGGTGCCCATGGCGACGAGCTGGCCGGCATATTCGAGCGTGCCGGTCAGCGTGTCCTTGACGATCTCGAGCTTGGGATGCGCGTATTTCTTCGGAAAGCCCCAGATCTCGCGGCCCGCCGCAATCGGCGGATCATCGTCGAGGTACATCTGCGAAACAAAATTGACCTCTTCGCCGTGCAAGCGCGCCGGGATCACCAGACCGGACTCGGTATAGCTGCCGAAGCCGGAACTATCAGGCATCTTGATCCATTCGTAGTGCACGATCGGCTGATCAATCGGCTCGAGCGGCTCAGGCAGCCCGGCACGGATCAACTCGGGATCGGTCTCGTAGGTAATGACCAGGAATTCGCGATTGACGAAGCGGTAGGGTCCTGCGGGATAGCTCGGACCGGCGGCCGGCATCGACGGAAGCCTCAAAAGCTCTTCCCTGCGCATCGCAAATCCCCCTGTTTGCAATATGTGGCCTGAACGCTAGCGGCGGACATTGACACTGATATGAGGGATTTCCTTCAGCCGCGTGACCCCGAATGTCCCCTTGGCGGCTGTCATCAGCACGTCACGGGCACACGGAATCGTTGGCGCGCAGGGAGTGTCAGGACATGGATGCGCGTAGCCCACATTTCGACGAACAAGAAACTGCAACCTCCCATCGCGGCTGGCGGCCGGAGCGCTGCGACCGTGTCGCGCTGGTGCTGCAAGGCGGCGGTGCGCTCGGCGCCTACCAGGCCGGCGTCTACCAGGCGCTGCACGAAGTTGGTATCGAGCCGGACCGGATCTGCGGCGTCTCAATCGGCGCGATCAACTCGGCGATCATCGCCGGCAATCCGCCGGAGCGACGGCTCGAGCGGCTGCACACATTCTGGGACCGCATCACCAGCCGCAAGATCTGGCACTACACGCCGGATGGCGACATCTTCCGCAAGGCGCGCAACTTCACCAGTTCGTTCGTGACGACGGTGCTGGGCCAGCCCGGTTTCTTCGCACCCCACAACACCAATCCCTGGTTAAGCCCGGCCGGTGCGCGGACGGCGACGAGCTATTACGACACCGCGCCGTTACGCGAGTCGCTGCTCGAGCTGGTCGATTTCGAGCGCATCAATTCCAAGAAGATGCGCTTTGCAGTCGGCGCGGTGAACGTGCTGTCGGGCAACTTCATCTATTTCGATAACGCGCATGACGAGATCATTCCCGAGCACATCATGGCGAGCGGCGCGTTGCCGCCGGCGCTGCCGATGGTAAAGGTCGGCACCGATCATTTCTGGGATGGCGGCATCGTCTCCAACACGCCGCTGCAGCATTTGCTCGACCAGGTCGACAGCCTGAATTCGCTGGTGTTCCAGGTCGACCTGTTCTCGGCCCGCGGCGTCCTGCCCCGCGACATCCACGACGTGATGGCCCGCCACAAGGACATCATGTATTCCTCGCGCACGCGGTACAACACCGATATGTATCGCAAGACCCACAATCTCCGCGCCCGCCTCTACAAGGCGCTGTCGAAGATTCCAAACGAGCAGTTATCGGAAGAAGAGCGCCATCTTCGCGATTCCAACAGCGCGCTGCCGAGCATCGCGATCCTGCAACTGATCTATCAGCAGAAGGCCTATGAAGGTCACGCCAAGGATCACGAATTCTCGGGCACCTCGATGCGCGAGCACTGGATGAGCGGATACGAGGACACCAAGCGCACGCTGATGCGACGCGACTGGATCAAGATGCCCGACAACGGCATGGGCATCGTGGTCCACGACGTACACCGCGAAAGCGAGGTGTAATTCCGCCCGTCATTGCGAGCGGAGCGAAGCAATCCATGCCGCCACTTGCGGAGAGATGGATTGCTTCGTCGCTTCGCTCCTCGCAATGACAGCTGAGAGATTTGCGCACGCTATCTCCGCCCGTCGTCCCGGGCTTGAGCCGGGACCCATATGTGGACGGCCCCCGTGGCACAAGAGCTTTTGAGGTGATCGGATCGCTGCATCCATATG
>NZ_JBEGDB010000536.1:0-2092 GCF_043638955.1 Bradyrhizobium sp. 31Argb
GGGAATCCTCGTCGCCGAGCCCATCGCATTGCCAGCGGTTTTCGCCGAGAGGATCGCGCGTCATCACATGTTCAGGTGCGGATTCCGACGAAGTCGCCCGGGTGTACCGATTTGAAGTCGCCCGGGGATTCCGAGACGATGTCGCCCACCTCTCCGATTTGATCTCGCCCGGGGCGAGGCGTTCTGGCCGATTGGTTCTCTGGCATCGGTCAAGCCGCGTGGTCAATCTGGAATCGCGGCTTGAATCTGTTTTTTCTGCTGCGGTTGCTGTGGGCATGTGGGCAACGCCTTGGCGTTGTCAAGCGAAGCGGCATGTCCACAGCGCTACGGGCTCAGGCCTTTCGGGCGGATTGCCGGGTTCGGCGCAAGCTTTCGCCGGAGAGATCGAGCCGATGGGCGTTGTGGACGAGGCGATCGAGGACGGCGTCGGCGTAGGTGGGGTCGCCGAACACGACAGAGTACCCCTATTCTTGAGCGGGTCATGTCTCACGTCACGATCACTGACCCGCATCATTTCCTGTTCGGGCACCGGCTTGAGGTGCTGAAGGAGCGGTCGGGGCGCGGTCCTGCCTACGTCGTCGTCGCGCTGCCGGACGGTCGGCGGCGGGCGGTTCGGGTCGCGTCGACCGATCTTGCCGAGACGCCGATCACTTGCCACCCGAACGCGGCCGATCTGCCGCGCATCAGTGCACGGACGCTGATCCCATTGATGCAACATTTGAGCGCGAGTCTGAGCCTTCTCGACGAGAAGGTGATTCGCGATGACCCACCGACCGCTTCCGGGTCGCGTTGCGTATCGACCCCTGCCGACGTTAGCAACTCCACCCGGCCGTCCAACGACCGACATTCCGCGCCTATGGCCGAATCTGTCGACCGCGACGCAAACCCAGATTGCTCAAACGATCGCCGCGCTGATGCGGCGAATGCAAGCGATCCCCGGCACGCCCGGAAGGAGACTGGGTCGTGCTGATCAGCTTGAACGTCGCTGACGAGCGGCTCACAAACGCGCACCGTGCCAAGTTGGCTTATGTCTACGTGCGGCAGTCATCCGTGAACCAGGTGCGCCAGCACCAGGAGAGCACCGAGCTACAGTACCGCCTTGTTGATCGCGCCATTGGTCTGGGCTGGCCGCCCGAGCGCGTGCAGGTCATTGACGAGGATCTGGGCAAATCCGGTGCTGGCGGCGTGGATCGTCATGGCTTCCAGAAGCTTATTGCCGAGATCGGCCTTGGCAACGCGGGTCTTGTGGTGAGTCTCGATGCGTCGCGCTTGGCCCGCAATAACCGGGACTGGCATCAGCTGCTCGAACTGTGCTCGGTATTCGGCGTGCTCATTGCGGATGGCGAGCGGCTTTACGATCAGTCATGTTGATACCTTCATTTGTTTTGCTCTCGGGTCGAAAACGAGATGATCTCGAGCTCCTGTCTTAAGCTCGCGCAGCGCAGCAATGCTGGCTTCTGTATCAGGAAAAAGGAATCGCTTGTCCCAGGGATCGCGCTGGACGTTGATGATGCCACTGCGGATACGTTGCTTGATCCAAGAGCTCGAAACTCCCAAACGCTTTGCCATTGCGGTTACCGGCAGCCAGCCCGCAATGTGACGGGCACGCGTTGCGACGGCGTTCTGTAGTACGCGATGGCGCTGCCGGACGATCTGAACGGTTCGTACTGGAACATAATTTCGGCGCGGTGAGCGGTGCCCCTCCTGTGTCAGGGTATTGGCGATCTCGGCATCATCGAAACCCTGGTGGGCCAACTCAAGGATACGTGCTTGCATCTCAGCCCCTCGAGTTAGAGCATGCAGTGCATGGACCCTCGGCTCGACTTCCAATTCGGAAATCTCGCCACCGCGCCAGACGATCCGAACCGCGATTCGATCGCGCGTGATGCGGTGGAGAACAACCTTGTCAATCAGTGTTCGTAATAACTGCTTCTTATCTGCCCGGCTCACATCAGGCCGCTGCCAGAGCTCAGGTAAGTGTGGACCAAGCGCAAGAAACTCATTCTGCTCCTCTGGGTGAAATGGACCCCGATTGTGGGACCACGTGCTTAGTTGGAAGGGGCTGCTCCGTTTGATAGACGGAGCGCATGAT
>NZ_JBEGDB010000537.1:0-2082 GCF_043638955.1 Bradyrhizobium sp. 31Argb
CAAAGCTCGCGCCAAACTCGGCCGCGCCTATCCAGCCACCCCCAAAGAGTCAAAATCACTGTGATAGACCACTAGGTCTCGCGCTTGGTCATGGCTCGGTCTACGGCGCGCAAGGCGCCTACTTCTCGGAGCTGTTTCCGGCGCGCATCCGCTACAGCGGCCTCTCGCTCGTGCAGCAGCTCGGCCCGATCCTCGGCGGCGGCCTCTCGCCGCTGATCGCAACTGCACTCCTTGCCGAGTACGGCTCGGCCTATTGGGTGGCCGGCTACATGGTCGCGATGGCGCTGCTCTCGGCCGCCTGCACCTTCGGTCTCCGTCCGCTCCGCTCGGACAACTGAGTCGATCCTGCTCGCAAAACCAGCCGCTCGAGACGAGGCGGCATCGCAAAACCAAGTGAGGAAACTGCCATGGTCTCTACCTTGCGCTTCTCTCGACGCAGTCTGATCAAGGGCATTGCTGCCGTACCGCTCGCAATGCCGGCGATCCTCGGCCGCGCACACGCCGCCGATCCGATCCGCATCGGCATTTCCGGACCGATGACGGGTCAGTTCGCCCAGAACGGCCAGTGGATGAAGAATGGCGTCGCGATTGCGGTGAAGCAGATCAACGACAAGGGCGGCATCAAGGGGCGCATGATCGAGGTACGCATCGCCGACGATCTCGGGCCGAACCCAACTGCGGCGGCAAATGCCGTTACCAAGCTCGCGACCCAGGACGAGGTCGTGGCACTGGTAGGTCCGCACTACACGCCGGGCATCCTGCCGAACCTGCCGCTGCTTGCGAAATACAAGATCCCGTGCCTGACGGGCGCAACCGGACCTGTCGTCACCCAGCAAGGCAGCCCCTGGGTGTTTCGCGTCCGCCTGAATGATGCGATTGGCGCGGACCTTCTGGTCAAATACGTCACGGAAGATCTGCAATGGAAGAAGATCGGACTTGGCTACGTCAACACGGCCTTTGGGCAATCCGGCATTGGCGTGGTCAAGGCCTCCTTAACCAAGCGCGGCGTCGAGCCTGCGCTGGTGCAGGCCCACACCGACGCCACCAAGGATTACACCTCGCAGATTTTGGCCTTTCAGCAGGCCGGTGTCGACGGCATCATCGTCTGGACCGATGATCAGCCGGCGGGGCTCATTGCCAAGCAGAGCAAGACCCTCGGCGTGAAATTCGGCATCGCCGGCAACACGGCATTCTCGCAGCCGATCTTCCTCGGCCTCGCCGGAGAGGGCGCCGACGGATGCATGGCAATCGGCGAGTTCGTCAAGGACAATCCCGACGAGCGGGTGCAGAGCTGGAAGAAGCTTTATTCGGCGGCTCATCCCGGCGACGAGCCGGAGCTCTACGCCACGGTCTATCACGACGCGGCAAAGCTGATCATCGCGGCGATGGAGCGCGCCGACGCCATTACGGGCGAGGGAATCCAGCAGGCGCTGACCGCGATCCGTGACTTCCCGGGCATCGTCACGCGCTATGGCTGGACCGGCAACGGCGATATGACCCATTCCGGCATCATCACCAAGGTCGCCGGCGGCAAGCCGGAGATCGTCAAGGCCATCAGCAGCTAACGTGCGTGCGACGCCGCCGGACCTCCGGTGGCCGGCACCGTGACGGGATCTTACGATGTTGCAGACTTTTATTCAGATCGTGTTGGTGGGATTGGCGATCGGCGCGGCCTATGCGCTGGTGGCGCTCGGCTACACGCTGATCTGGAATGCGGTCTCCCTGGTCAATTTTGCTCAGGGAGACCTCGTGATGCTCGGCGCCTTCGTCTCGGTCGGCTGGCTCGCCAATCGTCTCGGGATGCCGCTGTGGTTGAACCTCGTCACGATGCTGGTGATCCTTGGCATCTTCGGCGCCGCGCTGGCTTGGGGAATCTACCATCCCTTGCGCAACGCGCCGCAATTGTCGGCGATCGTGGCAACGCTCGGCCTGTCCATGGCGTTGCAGAATATCGCCGTGATCATCTGGGGACCGCAGCCTCTCAACTTCGCTGGCCCCCTGGGCACTAGGGGAATCGCATATGGCCTTAGGGGGTATTGCATAGCGGAGCGAATTGGATTCTTCGGGTGTCTCCCGATTCCC
>NZ_JBEGDB010000053.1:0-37782 GCF_043638955.1 Bradyrhizobium sp. 31Argb
GCGCGAAACTACTTCGCCGTCGTCGCCATTGCCGCCACTCTGCTCTGGATAAGGTAACTGTCCACACGGCCTAGCGCAGTTGGCGCGCGAAGGCAGCCGACAAGGCCCGCAATGTGCAACCGGCGCGCCGGTGCCCTGTTTCTCGCGGCTACGCAGCAAAGTCTGTGCTTTTCCAAAACACCTGACGTCTGTGAGTGAACCAAGGATTCGAATATCTGCGGAAGAAGACGGACGACGAGCGGCGACGGCTCCGGAGATGGACCTGAGGCGCGGAACACGATGCCGAACGTCCACCGTGGACAAGAGGCTGCGCCAAGCATTGTGGCGCACGTCGGGAGAGGGGCCCGGTATTCGCTGTGGCGCTCGGGGGGCGGTTCAACGCTGGGTGGACTTCGCTTCCTCGTCGTGAACGATTTTAGCCAGACCGTAGGCTAGTATTGCATCGTCGTTTCTTCCTAATTTTTTCAAGATAACACCGAGCGAGTGCCAGCGCGTGGCCTCCCGTGGCTCGAGGATGATCGCCCTCAACATGCAATTCAGGGCGGCATGAGTTTGGCCATCTTCGTCCAAGCGGACGGCGCGTTCTGCCTGTCCGGAATGAAAGTAAGGGTATAGATAGCACAATCTGTCGAAGCACTCGCGTGCCGAACCAGCCTTGCCTTGTTCGAAGGCCCGATTGATGAAGTCGTCGATCTCGTCAGCGCAAATGCTGCGATACAAACCGCGCAGGGCAGACTCGGCTTCGTCTGGATCAAATTTGCCGACGGCTCGAAATAAATCGACCGCCTCCCGTGACATATCCTCAGATCCTATTTGTGCATACTTTTGATTGTACTGAGCAGAGATCGCCTCCAAACGCTCAATATCGCCGATCTCTTCCGACGAACTTTCGGAGAAAGTGATCTGCCCATTCCGCGACGGAGCTTGCTTGCAGAGCAACTGGATCACCGCGTTCTTCATCGCGAGATCTCTGGAAGAGCCGATAGATTCCAGGAACTCTGCAAGACTGGGAGCGTTTTCGATCTCGTCCGGCTGAAATAGTTCGACCCGGCTAAACATATAAGCGTCGTCGCGAAGCAGCGTTGGCCCAGCAATGGGAGCCAGAGTTTCTGAAATTCGCGCCCATCCATCCGGCAAGGGATGCTCTCTGATTCCGAATTCCGTGACGAGATGCTGCAGGCATGTAGGTACCAGTGCCCGTTCATCGAGCATGCGGTCTTTCCAATCCGCCGTCTTGCCACTCAAAAGGCAGCAAGCGGTCGCGCACATCGTGAAATCTGACGTATATTTGAACGTGAGGAATTGGCCACTCCATATTCGAAAGAGCCTTCCGAATCCGCCTGCGTCGGCCCTGATCTCTTCAAGACGCGTCAATTTCGTAACGAACTGCAATTCGTCCTGAACCTGGAATTCGTGAAAGACCGAAACGACGGTGCTGAGCATTGGATGAAGGGCCATTTGCCCGAGCAACCACGCATCGTAGGAATCGGCACTCAACACTTGGTCAATTTCACTTTCCGCTCGGTCGAGAAGCAGCGAAAGATCGTCGGTCAACTCGGGTCGAACCGCCGGTTTGTCGAGATTGAATTCCTTGAACTGCGCGCGCGTCCATTCCGACGCACTCGACGGCGCGTGCTCGAGGAAGAAGTCAGCCAGGTCGGAGTCATCGTGAACGCAGCGGCGAGCCCTGAGTAACCAAATCATCGCCTGTATGGCCACCAGCCGGTCGACGATCACGCCTTTGATCTGAAGATCGATGACGTATTGAATTGCCGCATCGATACCGCCTGGGCTCTTCACGAGCCACAGGGCGGCTCTGACAACCTTCAGAATCATCGCCGATTGCGGACTTTCTCCCAATTGAAGATTCCAGCTCAGGTACCATGAGTTCAGGTGCCGTTCGAGCGAAACGTTTCCCGACGGTTCAAACACGCCAGCGGGTGGGGCAGTCGGCGGCCAGTCCAAAGTATTATAGATGATGGGATCACCTGATGCGATCGGCTCGCGCGATGCTTCCGGATCAATGTGGTCCAGCGCTGCCAGCAGCATCTTGAGGAATGCCAGTCGCGGAAGAATTGCCGAATTGAGAACCTCAGATGCTCTTGTGGAGTGATTGGCGAGGATTCCAAAAGCTCTCATTTGCCCAAAGAGGCTCTGGGCTATGTGCAGGATGGGCGAGCCGCGAAGTTGCACCATCGCTTACTCCTTCGCTTTCTTCCCGAATGCCTTTCCGACAACCGGAATCAATGCAAGCAGGTCCCGGCGTATGTCCCAGAGCGCCCGAAGGAGGATCGTGAGATGCTCCCGAACCGAAATGCCTTCGCTTCGAGAATAGGGGATGCCCCTTAGGGCCAGGAGTTCGCCTAACGCCCGAGTAAATGGCTTGTCCTTGGTGCGAGCTTTCCAGGAGTCATTGATGAGGCCCCAGAGTTTTCTGAGACGGTCGGTCACATCAGCCTGTACCCCGGAATTGAGCGGGACGAACACGGCCTCCTTGCCTGTAAGGCGCTCAGCAATCACCACACCGGGAAAGATGATTTGATTGTTGGGAAAAAGGCTTCGTGCGAAAGCAACAACCGGGCTCTCGGTCCGAATTGCTCCTAGTCCATCGATCTTGACGTCGCGAACGACTCGGGACTTAGGTGCCCCTTCGTAAAGGGCGAAGACATTTGGTCCGGTGTCGTTGGCGATGGAATCGCTCTTCAAGTATTGAAATACCGAGACATCGATCTTCTCGTCGACCAAAACGATCGCGAAAATGCCAGCATGACGCGCTTCCAGCTTCGCCAGCGCTTCTGAACTCAAAAGGTCCTCGGCGGAGCGAATTTCACCAGAAAAGTTCTTCGTCTCTGGCTCCGCGGATAGCGCTTCAAGCAGAGGCCTTAACGGTTCAGCCATGATCGCGGGGCTCCCAATTCTTGGTGCTGTGCCGTACTCGAATTCAGCCAGTGCGAGTTCTCATGGAGCGTGAGACTACCATAAGTTGTTTATACTTGCAGTATCGATTCCGGATCTATCGAAACTTCGTGTGCAGGGGCGTCCGGAAACCGAAAACCTCAATGATTCTGCAGCCGGTGCGACACATGAAAAGGTCGCGTGGGACAAAAAAGAGCATCCAGGATGAGCATGATGATCCGAACGGCTTTCTCATTTGTGGCTCTGCTGGCCGTGGTCCAACCCGCGATGGCCTGCCGTCACGTGCAGTGGCATACGAACACCCTGCTGGACTCGCTGCCAGCGGGGGCCCGGGGCGAGCCGGTCATCGCGCGCGTCGAGCCGATTCAGCTCTTGAGGCCTCCATGGGTCAACGGCGACGACTGGACATCGACGCCTCTGATCAGAGTACGCGTGATTGAAGCCATCAAAGGCGTGCAGGAAGGGCAGACATTCGTCGTTGATAGCCGTGGCACGTCTTGCGACCAAGCCTTTCCCCGGAACGATCCGAGATTCCAGGCTTACATGATCAACTGGCGTCCCTACATCGTGGGCCGCTTCGAATCCAGCAATTCCGGTGAAGTCTTTCGTGGCGCGTGGAGGCGAGACCTGGCGACCGGCGAGCTCTTGTTTGCGCCCTGATGATCGCGCCGCGCTTGGTTAGGGACTCACCAAGATCGTTCTGAGGTTGCAGATCTGGCCGCAAATCATCCCCTCACGCGCCGCATCGTCATCGAGTGGCGGAACCGCGAGGCCGGGTGCGTATTGATGGCGACCTGCGCGATCTTTCCCGTCGCCAACTTGTAGGTACGCTGCACTTCGAGCGCCGTCGTTCCGGCTTTCACTTTCAGTCCGCTCGCCAGGGCGGGCGAAATCAAAGCCGCGGCGATCTCCTGGTGAACTTCGACGATGCTTTGGCCGAACAGATCCTCGATCAAATGGAAGATCGGCCCTCTGTGGCGCTGCAATAGCCGGCCGACCGCGGCAAACTCTCTGTTGATATAGACCTCGGTCCAGCATACGGGAAGTTCGCTGCCCTCGGTGTGGCGGAAGCCGCGCACCGAAAGCCAATGTTCGCCGCTTGCGATTCCGGTCCGCGCGGCGAGCTTGTCGTCGATCTCGATCATTTCGATCGTGTCGATCGCGAAGCGCACGCCGGTCGCGAAGGCCACGAGGTCGTTGATCGACATGACCTCGTGGACAAAGGAATCGGCGGGGCGGGGAGGGACGACCGTCGTGCCGGCGCCTTGACGCGAGGAGACCAGATTGTCCTCGCGCAGTCGTCTCAGGGCTTCCCGCACCGTGTAGCGGCTGACCGCGAATCGTTCGCACAGCTCCTCTTCGGTCGGAAGCTGCGATCCCACAGGATGGACACCGCTTACGATCTCGTCCTTCAAGGCACGGACGACCTGGAGATACAGTGGTTCGTCGGATTTGACCTTGGCCGGCGCACGGCTCGGCGGCCTGCCTTTCGGCGTGCCGCTACGACGTGCCTTCGTGTCAATCTTCGATCCCATAACCTCTCTTGGCGATCAGCGCGGTGCGCTCGAAGCTGATGAACTGTGTCCCGTCAGCCTTTTTGCCGATTGTACGGACCGTGACAAGTCCTTGTCCGGGCCGTGAGGTCGATTCTCGCTTCGCGAGCACCTCGGATTCTGCGTAGATCGTGTCCCCGACGAATACGGGGGCCGTCAGCTTGATGTCGTTCCAGCCGAGATTGCCGACAGCTTTCTGGCTGATGTCGCTGACGCTCATGCCGACCACCATCGACAGGGTCAGGCAACTATTGACCAGCGGCCGCTTGAACTCCGACTTGGCGGCATATTCCTTGTCGAAATGCAGGGGATGGGTGTTCATCGTGATCAAGGTGAACCAGGTGTTGTCGCTCTCGGTAATGGTGCGGCCGGGCCGGTGCTCATAGACATCGCCAACGTTGAATTCGTCATAGTACCGTCCAAAGCTTTCGCGGTAGCGCTGGGGGCCGGTCTGATCGTGGCTTTGCATGCTGTCACTCCGAAGCTGGGATGTCGTTGAGGAATGCGGCCGTGTGCCCACCCAACGCAGGTTCATGCAGATTGGGCCGGGCGGGCTCGTGACGGAAGCGGATGGGGGGACCGACATGACGTCGGTTCAGCTCATCGTGCCTGATCATCCCGCGTGCGATCAGGTTCGGGTGCGCCAAAGCTTCGGGCAGGGTATTGACACGGCCATAGCAGACATCGATCGTCGCAAGATACGCGTTCCATTCCGCCAGCGTCTTCTTGCGGAATTCAGCGGCGAGGAAGTCCATGACAGGCTCTTGATGTGGCCCCGGACCCTGCAGGCACGGTTCGGCCAGATCCGGCCGACCGAACGCGCCGAGCAGGTTGTGAATGAATTTGGGCTCCTGCCCGGCGAGGACGAGATAGCGGCCATCAAGCGTTTCATAGGGGCGATAGAAGGCGGCGCCGCCGGTCGTGCGTTCGTGCGCCGGAATCGGTTGGCGGTTTTCCGCAAATGCAGGCCCCAGGACATTCAACATCCCGCCGACCATGACCTCGTGCATGCTGATGTCGATGTAGTCGCCGACTCCCGTCTGTTCGCGACGCAGCAGCGCCATCAGGACGCCAGACAATCCTTGAAGTCCGGCGAGAACGTCGGCGGCGGGAATGCCGGGCATCGCCGGCTTTTCGTCATTGCCCAGCGTCATGCTGAGCAGACCGCTTTCAGCTTCCAGGGCCAGATCGTGCGCCGGCCGGCCGCGCAGATCGCCATCCTGCCCGAATGCGCTGATCGAGCAATAGACAATGCGTGGATTGCACGCTCGCACAGCCTCGTAGCCGACGCCGAGGCGGTCCACTGTCCCCGGCCGGAATGACTCGACGAAGACGTCGGCTGTCTCGCAAAGCGAGAGCAGGGCGTCGCGTTGAGCGCGATCTTTCAGGTCGAGCACAACGCTGTTCTTGCCGCGATTGAGATTGCGAAAGAATACCGTGCTCGGCCCGTCGGAAAGCCCGATGTGCCGGCCGGGATCTCCCTCGCCGGGGGCTTCGATCTTGATGACCTCAGCGCCATGGTCGGCCATTGCCAGGGTGAGATACGGGCCCGGCAGAAACACCGAGAGGTCGATGACGCGGATACCTTCGAGCTTCATGGAGAACGAACCGGTGCAGTCGAGCGCGCCTTGCCGACATAGGTCGGATTGTCGGCCCCGTATGGCGAGCAAGCCGCCTGGCTCAGGCGCTGCCCATTGATCTTGATTGGGTTCGCAAGCACCCGCATGTTCGGCTTCGCCGGGTGCGAGATGACATTGATCATTCCCGAGGTCTGCAGGAAGGGATTGTCGAGCGCCTGCGCCAGATCAAGCACGGGGGCGACGGGCAGCACGCCATTGAGCTTGCCAAGCCAGTAGGATGTCGAATGCCGGCGCATATCGGCATCGATGATGGAGGTCAGCTCATCGCGATTGGCCTGACGCAAGGCCTGGGTAGCGAAGCGTGGATCGGAGGCAAGATCCTTCCTTTCGATCGCCTTGATCAGCTCCCCCCAGAACTTGTCGGTCATGCACATGATGAACAGCCAGCCGTCCGAGGTTGGAAAGGTCTGGACCGGAGCGACGGAATAGTGGGCGCTGCGTGGTTGCCGCGAGGAAATGTGGCCCTCGTTAAGATACCAGGTCGCGACATAGCCGAGCTGGTGCAGCGCGACGTCGAGCAGGCAGGTGTCCACGTCGCAGCCTTTGCCGGAACTGCGGGCCTGAATGATCGCGGAGAGGAGCCCCACGGCTGCGGTCAGTCCGGTGGTCTGATCGATGATCGAAGGAGCCCCGAGGCGCGACGGCGGGCCGTCAGGCTCGCCGGTCAGATGCATGAGGCCCGCTTCCGCCTGCATCAGATAATCATAGCCTGGCCATGACGCGCGATCGTTGTCCCGCCCGTAGGCCGAAAGATGGACGCACACGATGCTTGGGTTGACCGCCGCCAGTGAGCTGTAGTTGAGGCCGAGCTTCGAGGGCAGGTCGCCCCTCAAGTTGTTGAGAAGGGCGTCCGCGCCCGCCGCCAATTCCCTCAGCGCCGCCCTTCCTTCTTCGCTGCGCAGGTCGATGGCGACACTCTTCTTGTTGATATTGAAGGCCTGGAAGTACTCGCTGTCATTGGTACCCAGCATGAACGGGCCGGTCTTCCGCGACGGGTCGCCGCCGATCGCCGCGTTCTCGATCTTGATGACTTCAGCACCGAGATCGGCGAGCAGCATGGTGGCGTAGGGACCCGCGCCGAACTGCTCCACCGAAACGATGCGCACACCCTGGAGTGGCTTCATAGTGCGGGGTTCCTCTTGATGAGCTGCTTGGAGATGATGATGCGCTGCATTTCGTTGGTGCCTTCGCCGATGCAGGTTAGCGGCGCGTCGCGATACAGGCGCTCGATGTCAAATTCCCGCGAATAGCCATAGGCGCCATGGATGCGCATGCCTTCGATCGCGTTCTCGAGCGCGGCTTCGCTTGCGAAATACTTGGCCATGCCCGCCTCCATGTCGCAGCGCTCGCCGCGGTCGAATGCCTGGGCGGCGTCGAGCGTGAGCAGCCGCGCGGCACGCGCGCGGGTTGCCATATCGCCGAGCTTGAGCTGAATGGCCTGATGCTCGCAGATAGGCTTGCCGAAGGTCTTGCGGATCTGGGCGTATTCGGCAGCGAGTTTCAGCGCCCCTTCCGCGATGCCGACGCCCCGCGAAGCGACGTTGATACGGCCCAGTTCCAGTCCTCCGGTGGCCTGAAAGAAGCCCTGGCCTTCGACACCGCCGATCAGGTGATCGGCGGGCAGGCGATAATTCTCGAAAATCAATTCTGCGGTGTCGATCGACTTGTAGCCGAGCTTCGGCAGCTTGCGGCCGACCGTGAAGCCTTCCTGCTTCGGCGCAATGAACAGGCTCATGCCGTTATAGCGCGGCTGGGCGTTGGGGTTGGTCTTGACCAGCATTGCGAAGCACGAGCCTTCGGCGCCGTTGGTGATCCAGGTCTTGGTGCCGTTGATGACGTAATGGTCGCCGTCGCGCCCGGCGTTCATCCGGATGCCCTGCAGGTCGGTGCCGGCATCCGGTTCGGTCAGCGCCAGCCCGCCACGAATCTCGCCCGAGGCGAGCTTCGGCAGCCACCGCGACTTCTGCTGCGAAGTGCCGAATTTCTGGATCGCCAGAGCGAGCATCAGGTGCGAATTGATGATGCCCGTGATCGACATCCATACGGACGAGATGCTCATGACGATCTTGGCATAGGTTGATGCCGACAAACCGAGGCCGCCATATTCCGGCGCGATGACCGCCCCGAACAGGCCAAGCTCCTTCATCTGCTCGACGACCTGATGCGGATAGCGATCGGCGTGATCGTACTCGCGCACGATCGGCTTGAGCTCGCGGCCGACCCAGCGCTCGATCGTGTCCAGGATCTGGCTTTCTTCGTCCGCGCCCATCGGCGTGTAGCTGCCAAGCGCCTGCGTCATCGGGCGAATCCTCCAAAGTTATACGGACAAATTATCCGCTTCTTGCAAATTGATCTATAAACGCAGCCTTGACGACAAGTAAAGTACCAAGTAGTTGTCAGGACAAAATTGGGATCTTGATCGGGGAGGAATTATGTCGCGCATGCAATCCGGCCATCCTGAATCGTTCAATGCATCGCGCCGCGCTTTGTCGCTGCCCGTGGTGGTTCTTCCATGCCGGTAGCGGATCTTTTGATCGGCGGGATTTTGCTCGGCGGCGTCTACGCCTTGATGGCGTGCGGGCTCAATCTGATCTTCGGCGTGATGCGGGTGATCAACTTCGCGCATGGCGACATTCTTGCGATCGCCGCGCTGTCCACTGTCTCGATCGCCGTCGGTTTCAAGCTGCCGTTCTGGGTCGCCATCCTAGTGGTCCCGCTCGGTTGCGCGGTGTTCGGCATCCTCATTCATCTTCTGATCCTGCGGCGCATTGAGGGGGCGCCGATGATCATGTCGCTGCTTGCGACCTACGCGCTGTCGACGATACTGGTCAACGTGGCGATCCTGATCTGGGGCGGCGGCTACAGCGGTCTGCCCGGCGTGCTCAGCGGATCGCTGCGCGTCCTCGGCGTCAACGTATCGATCTCGCGGCTGGTGTCGTTCGCCTGCGCGATTGGTGTCAGCCTTGCCGTATGGTGGTTGCTCGAGTTCACCCGCTTCGGTCGCGCGGTGCGGTCGGTGTCGCGTGCGCCGGAGCTCGCGAGCATTTCCGGCATCGCCATCGAGCGGATTCGCCTTATGACCTTCGCGTTGGGCACGGCGATGGCCGGCTTTGCCGGCGTTCTCGTCGCGCCTGCGTTTGCGGTCGATCCGCAGCTTGGCTCGCGTTTCATCATCAAGGCCTTCGCGGTCATCATCGTCGGCGGCATGGGTAGCTATCCAGGCGCCATTGCCGCCGCGCTGCTGCTTGGTGTGATCGAGGTTGTCGGGAGCTATCTTGCCGGCGCGGTGATCGGCTCAGCCTTCCTGTTCCTGTTGATGCTGGCTGTGCTCCTGGTTCGCCCGCGCGGACTGCTTGGTGCGGGAATGCGCGTATGAACCGTATGAAGAAGGTCAATTCCCTCGGCGTCGCGGGTGTGGCCGGCGTCGCCGCACTCGTTCTGCCTTTCATCGGCTCCGACTATACCGTCTCCTTTTCCATCCAGCTCCTGATCTTCCTGGTGCTGGCCTACTCCTGGAATTGGATCGGCGGATATGCCGGCTATACCCATTTCGGACAGGTGGGCTTCATCGGCATTGGTGCATATGTCGGGTCGCTCCTGAACTTTCACTTGGGCGTGCCCTGGTATTTCGCCGCCATCATCGCGGGCCTTGCGGGAGCTTTAACCGCGATCCCGCTCGGCGGCGCCATGCTGCGCTTGAAGGGACCGTTTTTCGCCATCGGCATGTTTGGCCTGACGCGGGTATTGGAAGCCTTTGCGCTCGGCTTCGACTCCGTTACCGGCGGCGGCACCGGCATCTATCTGAAGCCGGTCAGCGATCTCCGTCCGGTCTACTATGTCGTGGCGGCAGTGGCCGGGGTCATGCTGTTCCTGACCTGGAAGCTCGACAACTCCCGGCTCGGCCTCAAGCTGCTGGCGATCCGCGAGGACGAGGATGCCGCGGAGTCGTTGGGCATTCCAACCACGCGACTGAAGATCGGCACGTTCGTGGCGTCAGCGATCGCGCCGGCTGCGATGGGCTCGCTCTATGCGGTCTATCTCGGCTTCATCGATCCGCCCACCGCCTTCGCCCCCAATATCGAGCTCACCACCATTGCGATGGTGCTGCTCGGTGGCATGGGTACGGTGCTCGGGCCGCTCTGCGGTGCGGTCGTGCTCTCCGTGGTCAACGAATTGCTGTGGGCCAACTATCCTCAGATCTACCTGGCCTCGGTCGGCGTGATCATCTTGCTTGCGGTGCTTTTCATGCCGCGTGGCATCGTCAGCCTCGGCATGAAGACCGGCTGGGTCACCGTGAGCCGGCCGCTGTTTCGCCGGCTTGCCGCACGCCATGGCGAGGCACTGTCATGAGCGACACAATCGTTGCCGTCGAGAAGGTCTCGAAGCGCTTCGCGGGCCGGATCGCGCTCGATTCCGTGGACATTGACGTGACGCGGGGTTCGATCACCGGCGTGATCGGCCCCAACGGTTCCGGCAAGTCGACGCTGTTCAACATCATTGCCGGCACGTTACGGCCCGACACCGGTCGCGTCCTGGTCGACGGGCGCAACATCACCTCGGCGTCGGCGGCGGAGATTTGCGGGCTGGGCGTTGCGCGCACCTTCCAGATCAGCCGACTGTTCGCGGAAATGACGGTGCTGGAAAATCTCGTGGCGGTCGCGCGCGGCCGTGACGATCGTGCAGCGATTGCGCTGGCAATGGAACTGCTGGAATTCCTGGAGATCGCTGATATCGCCGACCGCTGGGGAGCGGAGCTTTCCTACGGTCAACGCAAGCTCGTCGAGATCGCCCGGGCGTTGATGCTGCAGCCCAAGGTCATGCTGCTCGATGAGCCGTTCGCCGGTATCAATCCGCGCCTGCAGAACCGCATCGTCGAACATTTGAGGACGCTTTGCGCCAAGGGCATCACGGTGTTCTTCATCGATCATGAAATGCGCATCGTCCTGAACGAGTGCGATCTCGTCTACGTCCTGGCCGAGGGACGATTGATCGCCCACGGCGATACCGCGACCGTCCGCAACGACGCCAGGGTATTGCAGGCCTATTTCTGAACAAAAAACCGCGCACAGTTGCAGGGAGGAAAGAGATGATATGGAGGTTCGTTCTGGCGGCAGCCGTAACCGTTGCCGCGCTTGCGCCAGCCGCCTTTGGCAACGCGGCTGAGCCGGTGCGGATCGGCGTGGCGTTGTCGCAGACCGGCAATCTCGCGGACTCCGCGGGGCCATATTTCAAGGGCCTCGACCTCTGGCGCGAACAGGCCAATGCTCGCGGCGGACTGGCCGGCCGCCCGATCGAGTTCGTCGTCTATGACGACCGCTCGGATCCGGCGACTGCGGCGCGGCTCTATGAGAAATTGATCACCAATGACAAAGTCAACCTTGTGATGTCCTCGTTGGGATCGGCGACCGCCGCCACGGGGTCGGCGGTGGCGGAGAAGCACAAGGTTATCATGATCAATGGCGGCGGCGCGGCTGAAGCCATCCAGCAGCGCGGTTTCAAATATGTATTCCAGACCGCCGCGCGGATCTCTTCCTATGCTGACGGCATCGTGCCGATAAGCGGGAAGTATCACGTCAAGTCGATAGCGCTGGTCTCGCGCGACTATGCCGCCGCACGCGACATCAGCAAGGCGATCAAGGAGTCGCTGAGCGGCAAGGACGTCAAGGTGGTGATAGACGAATATTTTCCGGCCGGCACTGCCGACTTCTCGTCCCAGATCGCCAAGGGACAGCAGCTACAGCCCGACCTTTGGATCGGATTGCTTTACCCAAGCGAGGCCATCGAAACGGTCCGCCAGTTTCACTCGATGAACTACATGCCGAAATTCTTCATCGCCAATGGCGTCTCGCAGGAGGATTTCATCACCTCCGCGGGGAAGGACGCTGAATATGCGCTCGGCATGTCGCTCTACGAGCCGTCGCTGCCGAGCGAAGGCAACAAGGAGTTCGTCAAGACCTACCGCGACAAATACGGCGTCGACCCCGGCTACTACGCGGCCTTTGGGTTCGTCGCCGGCACGGTGCTTGAGGCCGCTGTGAAGAAAGCGGGCTCGATCGACACCGAAAAGGTTCGCGAGGTTCTCACCACCTTGAAGCTGGGCACGGTGATGGGCAAGCATGAGGTCGATCCGACCACCTATATGCAGATCGGCGTACGCGGCCTCGTGGTTCAGGTCCAGAATGGAAAACGCGAGGTGATCTGGCCGGAGGAATACAAGACCGCCGAGCCGAAATTGCCGATCCCCGCCTGGGACAAGCGCTGAGGTCCGCATGACCGTGATCCCTGCGCCACTTGAGGTTCGGAACGTCACGTCGGGCTATGGCGACGTCGCGGTCATCCGCGGCGCGAGCCTGGTTTTCCCGAAGGGTGTGATCACGACCATCGTCGGCTCGAACGGCGCCGGCAAGTCGACGGTGGTCAAAGTCGCGGCTGGCCTGCTGCGAGCCTGGAAGGGCAACATCAAGGTGCACGGCACCGACATTACCCGAGAGCCTGCCGACCGGCGGGTCTACCGCGGCATTGCTTATGTCCCGCAGGGCCGCATCGTCGTTCCGGAAATGACGGTGCGCGACAATCTGATGATCGGCGCGCATATTCTCGGCAACAACCGCGCGAGGATCGAGGCGGCGACCGAGCGTGTGATGCAGTTGTTTCCTGCACTCAAGCCACGCATGAAGCAGCAGGCCGATACCATGAGCGGCGGCGAGCAGCAGATGCTTGCAATCGGCCGGGCGCTGATGACGAGCCCTGAGATCATCATGCTTGACGAACCCTCGCTTGGCCTATCGCCGAAATTTGTCGATATCGTCTTCGAGCGGCTGATGTCGCTGCGTGACGAGGGCATGACCGTGGTGATGGTCGAGCAGAAGGCTTCGCACGCCCTCGGCATCTCCGACCGCGGCTATGTCATGCACCTCGGCCAGGTGGCCTGTGAAGGCAGCGCTAAGGATTTGCTGGCCAATGAGGATGTCAAGCGGCTGTTTCTCGGAGAGATCCCGGAAAGCATGAAGGCGCTGAGCTTCACCGATGCATGAAAAGTCAGAGTCCGCCAACGTCGCTTCCGTTGTCGATGAAGCCATTAACTCGCGCCAATCCGTGCGGGCTTTCCTGCCGACGCCGGTCGCGCGCTCCACCGTCGAGGAACTGCTGAGGCTCGCGAGCCGCAGCGCCAGCGGCAGCAACATCCAGCCATGGCGGGTTCGGGTGATCGCGGGGGACGTCAAGCAACGGTTGACGAAAGCGATCTTCGATGCCGTCGCGCGCGACGGCTTCGGGCCGTATCAGCGCGAATGGAACTATTACCCCGTTAACTGGCGCGAGCCGTTCCTGTCCCGCCGCCGCAAGATCGGCTGGGACATGTACAGCCTGCTTGGCGTCGCCAAAGGCGATTTCGAGGGCACGCAGCAGGCGCGGATGCGCAATTACGAATTCTTCGGCGCTCCCGTCGGCATCATCTTCACGCTCGACGAAGACCTGGAGATGGGGAGCTGGCTCGATCTCGGGATTTATCTCGGCACGCTCATGATCGCAGCACGCGGTCGGGGACTGCACACCTGCCCGCAAGCGGCATTCGCCGATTTCCACAAGATCATCCGGCCGATCCTCAACATTCCCGAGAAGGAGGTCGTCATCTGCGGGATGGCGCTCGGCCACGTCGATCCGGAGGCGTCGATCAACGCGCTTGTGACCGAGCGCGCGGCGCTGGAGGATTTCGTCACCGTCGAAGGCTTGTGAGGCCGCGATGTCGCTCAGTCTTCCCCAGAAGATGGTTGTCGCCGAAGTCGGCCCGCGCGATGGGCTGCAGAGCTTCGCAGGCTGGATCGACACCGACACCAAGGTCGCGATGATTGATCGCTTGTCCGATCTTGGGCTGCCGGTCATCGAAGTCTCGAGCTTTGCCCATCCGAAGGCCGTTCCGCATTTGCGCGATGCGGAGGAGGTGTTCGAGCGTATCAAGCGGCGGCCGGGAACGGTGTACCGTGCGCTGGTGCCGAACGCCCGCGGCGCCCAGCGCGGCACCAAGGTTCGGGTCGACGAGATGCTCGGCCTCATCACCATCAGCGCGACCTATACGCGCAAGAACCAGAATATGACGATCGACGAGGCGATCGCGCAGAACCTCAAATCGTTTCGGATCGCCGAAGCGCGATCAATCCCCTTCGTCATGGCGCTCGGCATGGCATTCTGGTGCGCTTATGAGGGATTGATTCCGGAAGACAATGTTATCGCCGTGGTCCGCCGCCTGCATGACGGCGGCGTGCGTCGTTTCTATCTCGCGGGCTCGCTCGGCATGGAGGATCCGGCGCACGTCAATCGCCTGTTCTCCCGCCTCGTCGAGCTGTTTCCGGATTCGGCCTTTGGTTTTCACATCCATAATCTCGCGGGGATGGCGACGGCCAACATCCTCGCCGCGCTGGATGCCGGCGTTGCATGGCTCGAGGGCGCGATCTGCGGGATCGGCGGCGGCATCGCAATGCCGACCAAGCTCGGCTCAGTCGGCAATTTTCCGACTGAGGATCTGGTCGCGATGCTGGATGAGATGGGGATTGCGACGGGGATCGATCCGGAGCAAGCGGTGCTCGCGTCGCATGAGATCGCACGACTGCTGCGAATCGAGCCGAAGAGCCATCGCGCGAACGGAGCCACGCGCAAGTCCGTAAGCGAACTCGGCGCCCACAACCCTGATATGAGATACTCATGATCTCCAAGGTGACCTTTCGATCGCTTCTCGCCGTGCCGGCTACATCGCCGCGCTTTCTCGAGAAGGCCGCACAAGCGCCAGCGGATGCGATCTTCATCGATCTGGAGGATGCGGTGATCGCCCCGCTGAAGGAGGGGGCAAGGGGTGATGCGATCAAGGCCATCAACGAGCTCGATTGGGGCCGGCGCGTCGTCGCCGTTCGCGTCAACGGTTTCGGCACCCCTTGGGGCTGCCGCGACATCCTGGACGTGGTCGAGGCCTGCGCGCGGCTCGATTACATCTTGCTTCCGAAATGCGAATCCGCCGCCGACGTGCACGCGGTCGAGGTCATGATCGCGTCTGCTGAGGCGGCCGCGCCGCGCGAGCGTAAGGTGGGTATCATGGGACTGATTGAGACGCCGTCCGGGGTTGCCAACGTCGAAGCTATCGCCGGCTCGGGCGGTCGGCTTGGCGCCTTGGTGTTCGGAGGCGGCGACTATCAGCTCGATCTGGGAAGCTTCCAGCGGGCGGTCGGCGCGCCGTCCGCCGACTACGTGGTGCTGACCGACGACGACGGGCGCGGCGGGCGGGAACGCCACTGGAACGACCTTTGGCATTTCGCGACCGCGAGGATCGCGAACGCCTGCCGGGCCTTCGGTCTTCTGCCGATCGACGGCCCGTTCTCGGTGATCCGTGATGCGGACGGCTTGCGCGCAGCGGCAAGGCGTGCAGCGGCGCTAGGCTACGAAGGCAAGATGGCGATCCATCCCTCGCAGATCGACACCATCCACGAGGTTCTGACGCCATCAGCGGATCAGATCGCGTGGGCGCGCGAGCTGATCGATGCCATGGAAGTGGCGGCTCGTGAGGGTAGGGGCGCGGTAAAGGACAAGAACGGCGACATGATCGACCTTATGCACGTCAAGCTTGCCAATAAGCTCCTCGAACGGGTGGCCCGCATCCGGAGCGTATCATGAGCGCGCTGGCGGGAATCCGGGTCCTCGATCTTGGTACGTTCATCGCCGGGCCGCACTGCGCCACCATCCTTGGCGAGTTCGGCGCCGAAGTCATCAAGGTCGAGCCTCCAAAGACTGGCGACTCGCTCCGGCGGCTCGGAACCAATACCGATTGCGGCGATACCCTGGTGTGGCTGTCCGAAGCGCGCAACAAGAAGTGCGTGACGCTGGATCTCGGCAGCGAGCGGGGGCGTGAACTCCTCCGGCAACTTGCGGCGAAGTGCGACATCATCGTGGAGAACTTCCGACCCGGCACACTCGAAAAATGGGGGCTCGGTTACGACGAACTTAAACAGATCAATCGGGGCGCGATCCTCGTTCGGATCTCGGCCTATGGACAGGACGGGCCGATGCGCGCGCAGCCGGGCTTTGCGCGCATTGCGCACGCGTTCTCCGGATTGACCTATCTCGCCGGCGAATCCGGCGGCGTCCCCGTGGTGCCGGGTTCGACCTCACTCGCAGACTACATGTCCGGGATGTACGGTGCGATCGGAGCCTTGGTCGCGTTGCGCGCCCGGGAGACGACCGGTGAGGGCCAATGCATCGACCTGGCGCTCTACGAGTCCGTATTCCGTGTGCTCGACGAGATCGCGCCGGCATTCCAGAAGTTTGGTTATGTGCGCGAGCGCATGGGGGCCGACACGGTGAATGTCTGCCCGCACAGCCACTCTACCAGACCAAGGACGGCAAATGGGTGGCCATCGCCTGTACGAGCGATCAGATGTTCGCGCGCTTGGCGGAAGCGATGGGCCGGCCGGATCTCGCCTCGGCAGAGGGTTACGGTCCGAAGGACCTTCGACTCGCTGCCCGCGAGGAGGTCAACGCGATCGTCGGCAACTGGGTCGCCTCGCTCGACTGTGAAGCCGTGCTCAAGCTCTGCGCCACCGGTGGCGTCCCAGCGAGCCTGATCTATAGCATCGAGGACATTTTCAGGGATCCGCAGTACCGTGCGCGGGGTAACATCCAAATGAAGGACTCCCGCGCCGGTACGATCGCGGTTCCGGATGTGGTGCCACGCCTTTCGGAGACGCCGGGCGAGATCCGCTGGCTGGGCGCCGGCCTCGGCGCCCAAAACCATGAGGTCTATGGCAAATTGCTGGGGCTTGGCCCGGATGAGATCGACGATTTGCGAAGGAACGGGATAATCTGACCGTTCCTCAAGATTGCTTCGATCGGCATTCGAGACCGCCCGACGTCTCTCCGCTCACCTCGGCAAAACACCTACGCAGAACGGTTGATCGGTTCAATCTGGAGGGAATTCCTGGGCTATGGCGGGGCCGATGACGGCGCACGCCGGACCAACGAGATCGGGCCAAAGACCGAAGAACCCAAAAGCCCGACGGCTCTATCCAAATCATCGGCGCCGGAATGCTGACCAGCCAGGAAAAGCAAATCCTGACGGACGAAGAACGGCAGAATCTCGTTCAATAGGGGTTGCCGGCGTTTTGTGGAATTTCGCCTGCGGCGCGACCGAGATACCATCGACAAGGCGATCAAGAGGCGACGGTGTTGCGCTTGCAACACCGTCATGAAAGGGCGCTCCCTAGAGCATGATCTTTTCGGAAAACCGGTTTCCACTTTTCCGGATCATGCTCTAGCATTTCGTCCCGCTCAGCACTTCGGCTTCGCCCTTCGGTCATGATCTTTCCAATTCGGTTATCGCTCATGGGCGACAGGCAAGCTGTCGATACTCCACAAGCCTAAGGACTTGTCCGAATAGTCGCCGCCGGCTTCCGTGCAACCCTCATTGAGTGTTGTATCCGGACTGGGAAACAGAAATGGAGCAGACCGAAGGTTCAGCGGCCGCCAGTCTCCATCTTCAATATCACGGTTCTGGCGAATACCCGGGAACGTCGTCGTTAGCAGCCATTTGCTTCCGGATCGCTTGATGTTTTCGATCGCGCGGTTGATCTGCGCAAATGAGAAATGCACGAAACAATCCCTGCACAAGACAAGATCGTGTCGTGGAATTGGGTCTTCGACGATGTCCATGCGTCGAAATTCCCGGTCATCCTTGCTATGCTTCAGCAAGTTGGCCTCGATGATCTCAGGTACAATATCGGCGCCAAGATATCGAATATCATCCAGGTCAGTCTCAGCCATCCATGAGAAGTCGCCGCAGGGCAGATCCAGCACCGTTCTCACGCCCAGACTGCGCAGCAAATCCGACAATTCCTTGCGAAGCTTCTGCGTCGCGGTGATTTCAGAGCCGACGCCCGATACAGACGATTTTGCTCCCCAAAGATTGGTCTGATAGATCAGTTTGAAGCGCGCGGCGCGATCGAGGCCGATGAATTCCTGTCGTCGCTCCGCAAACCGCCTTTCGGCAAGTGCCGGACTACGTTCCCTACCAAGAAGGGTCACACAGGAACGAAGAAGCTCATATTGGCTCGCCGAGGTCTCGTTAAAGGCTTCGGCTCTGTTGCTGACGATATCGTCGTAGCCGATCGGACTAACGAATTGGCCCGCCGTAAAATCAACTCTGCGTCCATCGAGGCAATTGTAGAAATGCCACGCCCCATCAACGTTTGTCTTCAGGATATCTCCACCGAGCATTTCCTGAACCACCAAGGCGGTGACTGCGCATTGCCCTGCTGCCGGGGTGTCGCACTGCCATTTGCTGCTGGTCTCGGCAGACCATGATTGTTGCAGCCGTCTATAAAGATCAAGGTATGATGAACATCCGGCCGTCAAAGGTGGATCCCCGTTGTGGCGGGCACCACAGTAGCGGGTGAGGCCAGATCCGACAACCATTGGATGAGTGGCCGCCTTCACTCGAGCCGGGTTCGTCCCGGCTACCCGCACATTCGAGCTGCCTATCAGCACGTCGGCTACCGGGCCAATACCAGACTTGGCCGCTGCCATCACATGATCGATTTCGCCTTATGATGCACAGCGGACCAAGCCATCTGATTTGCTTGCGACACACGTGGCGTCAGCGGTGGTGCGACCTGACCCGAATTGTCGGGACGATCACAAAATCAGGGTTGGCAGCGCAGTAGGCCAAGCGGCCTGATGCGGTAGCCTGACATTGCTGGTAGCTGGTGAATCCACAATCGCCCGTGCCAGCAAACTCTTCGCCTTGGAGGCAGTACCGGTACTCGCTAGCTGCGACCGGGGTTACGCCAGTTGCGAGGACGGTCGCGGACGTCGCGAGAGCAAGAAGGAAGGTACGCATCTTTCTCTCCCACGTTGAAGTGCCCCACTCGACGCTGGGACCAAACGTGGGGGTTCGACGTGAACTGGCTCACATCACTGGATTAAAATTTTCGAGATCGACCGCGCAGATGATCGTAAGCAATGGTCCTTGGAGCTTAGGAGCGCCGAAAATGTTAACCTCTCCGCCTTCAGAATGCCGTCAGCCCTGACGGTACAGTCTTTTATGGACCGGCGGTGCGACACAGCCGCCACGACATCCTGGTAGACGTCCGTGAAAGACTGGCGCAATCTCATGCGTTGTGATCCGCACGAGGAGCAGTCAAATGAAGGCCATGTCAGCGCTCGCAGCACTGGTGCTTTTGCTCGCCCCGGCTTCCGGCGCACAGGCATCCACGTTCGGTCATTGGTGTGAGCGGGCGGTGAAACAGCGGATGCTGACGCCCTCAGCGTATCGCCGGGTCAATCTCATCGAATGGCAGCAGCCGGTCTTCTTCACCCCCTATTTTGCCTGGCCTCCGCAGCAGCCGCACAGCCGCCTCGAGGCGTTCGTAGAGTATGACATTCACAACAGGTTCGGCGTTCCGCTGCGGTCTATGGCCAAGTGCGTCTATGGTCGAGAAAGCGGTTGGCCTTGATATGCCCTGTACCGCGATTCAGGTGTGCGTCGGCCAGTGTCGCTCGCGGAACCAGGTGCGGTACTCCGACGACATCTTCGTGCGCTGCGCCTGCGGCGCATGCCGCTTGCAGGTGGATGCCTCCTCGCTGTTATCTGGCGCGCCCCACCTCACCTCGACGCAGTCGTTCGGGTTATAGGCCATCTCGAAGCTCGCGGCCCGGTCGAGGACCTCCTTGAGCGACAGCGTCCACTGCGAGCCATCGCTGCGGGTGTAGGATATTTTTCGCGAGGCGAGTTCGGACGCAAGCACCCCTTGCAGCTCGCTTTGCACGTCCGCGATGCTCCTGCCGTTCGGCATCGCGTAGCGCGCCCCACGCCGCACGACGCGGTCAGGATAACCCCGCACGACGTCCATCGCGATCAACAGGCGGAAATCGCGCGCCGGTGTGGAGTAATCCTCCCAGGCGCCCGAGGTCTCGAAGATCGAGGGGCCGTTGGGCATGGCCACCTCGCCGGCCTGCTTCTCCTGATATTTTCGTCCGTTTTCGACCGAGGTCACACGCGTCTTCACCTGCTCGTTCAGGCTAGCGATGGCGTCCGTCATGGCTTTCACGGGATCGAGAGGCTCGGGCGACATCACGTCATCCATGCGATCGTAAAAATCCTCGGCACTCATCTTTGACTGATCAAGCGAAAAATCGGCGTACTGCGGATTGTTGGTGATTTCGGCGTTGGCCAACCGCCGCAACGAACCGCCTTTGTCGCGCACGATCGGCCGGAAGTGCTTGAAGCCCGGGCTGCCGAGCGCAGGATCGTGCACGAACAGGAAATTGCCGCGCCAGAAACGCTTTCGCGTGATCGACCCGTCCGGCTCGGCATCGACGGCGAGGAAGACGCCCGGCTTGCCGTCCATCTCCGGCACGCGATGAACGAGCATCAACACGTGTCCATAGGGGTCGGCGTACACCGTGCCCGGGCGGAGCGTATCTTGCGCCAGCGGAACGGTGTAGAAATCGGTGTTCTCGTCGCTCGCGGCGACCCGCACGGCGCCGGTATGCACGACGTCGCCGACGTCCCGCAGATATTCACCGAACGTTGTCGGCGGCTTTGGCTGCGGCTTCTGCGGAGCCGCAGCCGGCGCTGGTGTCTGGGCCGACGGGGGCCCGCCGAACATGTTCAGGATCCTCGGCGTCTGCCCAGGCAGCGTGGCGTCGGCGATCGTCGCCGGTGCGATCTCCTGTTCGGGCGGCGCCGGCGGACGTGTCACCTCCGGATGCTCCATGTCGAACCACTGGTAGCATTTGGGCGCCCTGCCGCCGGTGCCGCGTGAGCAATTGGAATAGCCGAACGGCAGCCCCACCTTGTAGGCAAAATAGGCGCGCAGGAAATACACGAAGTCGGCGCAGTCGGGGCGTAGGCCGGTCTTCACACTGTCTTCACCGCGACCAAGATAGTTGAACAGGAAATTGCGTGACCGGTCGCGCAGGACTTCATGCCAGGCTTTCCAGGACAGATCCTGATCGGGAGGCGCGTCGAACAGTTTCTCGATCCACGCCGAGAACAAGGCTTCCGTCTCGTGATTCCAGCCGTTGTGCACCTTCCAGAAGCGGCCGGGGGGAATAGCCACAGGGGCCGGTTTGCGCGCGCTCACGGAGATGTCGTGAGTGATCGTGCTGCAATCCGCCGTCGGGTGGTCGAGCGCGAGCGTGGCGTGCCACGTCCCCGCGGCCGGCTCGGCAACCTCGGCGAACCAGGAGTACGGCGCACCGCCGTGCCGATCGGACGATTTGGCCGCGACGCTTCCGTCGGGCGCGACCAGCGACATCACACCCTCGAGCGGCTTTTCACTGACGATCATGACGCGCAGCGGCGCCCCCTTCCAAGGAGCGAACGGCGAGGGCAAGACCGAGATCTCGGCCGCCTCCCGGCACGGGCCCGACGCCGCGTGGGCCGGCGATCCCACTGTTGCGAAAATGAACGCGGCTGTTGCAGCAGAAAACCGGCTGGCGAGATGCATTTTGACAACCTTTCTGGAGGAAGCCGGAACCGCACTCGGCCCTTCCGATCCCCACCCGGACGTCCTGGCTCGGCCGCTGCTATTTTCACGCGCCGTCGCTGTCCCGGCTGAGGTCAGTTGCCACTCCAGCCGGCGAAGCTCTCAAAGCAGAAGCCGAGCATGCGAATAACCGAGGACCACGATTGTCAGGCGAAACGCCGTAGATATGGCGAAAACCGGCGCGGCGCGATTTTGTGAAGTGGTTGTGGCCGCGCTGCCACGCAGAGGTCAGTGATACTGACCAATGCGGGATGTCCCTGCGGGTCCAAAAAGCGGCGGTCGAGGCAGGCGCACAGCGATGTCCGCCCTGGTTCAGACAACCGACATGGTGAAAGCGCGCGCGGTTCAGCTCAGGGGCCAGCAGGCGACATTACCCCAAGTCATTCCGTCGACAGAGGTACACCGTTCGTCCGCCCGCCTGCGCATCGTTCGTCGCGTGTTCCAGCACGCTGAACCCAAAACGCTCGGTAAACATCTCGTATTCGGCAGGTGATAGGCTCGCGTGATACAGCGGATCGCCCCTGTATTCGCCAACGCTCTCACAGTGCTGCGGTCCGGTATTGAACATCAATATCGTTCCGACAGAGGCGTGGTCAGCAAAAACCGCAAACATTCTTCGCTGGTCGTCGTGATTGAGATGAAAGAAGCTGTCCCACGCGAGTATGCCGTCGAACCGCCGACCGAGCCACAATTGCCGCATATCCGCGACAATCCATTCTTGATCGGGCAGCCGATCACGGCAGAACGATATCATTGTCGGTGAGGAGTCGACGCCGGTCACGCGCAGTCCTCGTTCAATCATGTGCTGCGCAACCGGTTGCCCTGGACCACAGCCGAGATCAAGCACCGTGGCGTTCTTGGCGAGTCGGCCGATGAAGCGGTCGTGCCAGACCTTATCGTTCCAATGGGCGTTCTGACGATCGCGGTCCCACGCTGCTGCGTGCTTCTCGTAGTGAGGGATAATCTGGCTGGCGAGGTCAGATACGGTCGCACCCCTTACGGATCCAGCTCGGTGTCCCAGTACAGGTAGTCGAGCCAGCTATCGTGCAGATAGTTTGGCGGGAACAGGCGGCCGTTGCGGTGGAGCTGGTGCACGGTCGGTGCGAACGGCGTCTGCTTCGGAAACATCTTGGCCTGCTGCGTCGTCAGGTTGCCCTTCCTGAGGTTACAAGGCGAGCAGGCCGCGACGACATTCTCCCAAGTCGTCTGGCCGCCTTTGCTGCGCGGGATGATGTGATCGAAGGTGAGATCGTCAGGCGAATTGCAGTATTGGCAGGCGAAACGATCGCGCAGGAAAACGTTGAAACGCGTGAAGGCCGGATGCGTGGTCGGCTTGACGAAGGATTTCAGCGAGACGACGCTGGGAAGCTGGATTTCGAAGGAGGGGCTCCGCACCGCCCGGTCGTAATATTCGACGATATTTACGCGATCGAGGAAGACTGCCTTGATCGCATCCTGCCACGACCATAGCGACAGGGGGTAATAACTCAGCGGCCGAAAGTCCGCGTTCAGGACCAGTACCGGCCAACCGCCTTGCGAGACATGTGCGTTCAAGTAACGCTCCCGGCCTCCATATCGCTGCGAAGCAGCATGTACTGACATACTACATGCAGCGTGACGGGATTGTGAAGAGCGTTGAGCCGTTTATCGTATTCCACGCTGCCATGATCCCGCCGTGATTGCCACCCGCCTGCAGGGCCCGTAAACGAGGCCGCAGATACCTCCTGCGTCGGCGGCCTCTGCAATGCTCACCAAGTCCCGCTATCTCGAGGCTCCACGCCGGCTGCGCGCCTTCGTCCGCGCGCATGAAACGAGCTTGGTGGTCCTGGCGGTGCTGACGGGAACCATTGGCGGGCTGGTGGTCGCGGCCATGAGCGGCGCGGTCTCGGTCCTGCATGTCGCCCTGTTCGACCTGCCGTTCGGCGAGCGGCTCTCCAGCCAGATCAGCCTCGACCCGCTGCGCGCCGTGTTGGTTCCGAGCCTGGGTGGGCTACTCCTGGGCCTCGCCTTTCTCGCGCTGGCGCGCTGGCGGCCCAAGCGCGAGATCGATCCGATCGAGGCCAATGCCCTTTATGGCGGGCGGATGTCGTTCCGCGGCAGCGTGATCGTTGCGCTGCAGACAATCTGGTCCTCCGGCGTCGGCGCCTCGGTCGGGCTCGAGGCGGGTTATACGCAGCTCTCCAGCGGCATCGCAGCTTCGGTCGGCCGCGCCTTCCACCTGCGCCGTATCGACCAGCGCATCATGGTCGGATGCGGAGCGGCGGCGGCGATCGCCGGCGCCTTCGGCGCGCCGCTGGCCGGCGCCTTCTATGCTTTCGAACTTGTGATCGGCGGCTATACGCCCGCGAGCCTGGCGCCGGTCGGGGTTGCCGCGGTCGCCGGCTATTTTGTCGCCCATTCCTTCAGCGTGCTGACGCTGGGGGTAGGCGTCGACACCGTCGGCGATGTGCTGGGGCGCGACCTTGCCATCGCCGCGCTGCTCGGTGTGCTGGCGGCGCTGTTCGGCATCGCGATCATGCGCGGCGTCACGCTGTGCGAGACGCTGCTCGGAAAGACAGGGCTCTGGCCGCCATTGCGTACGGCGCTCGGCGGTTTCGCGGTCGGGCTGATGGCGCTGCTGACGCCGCAGGTGATGTCCTCGGGTCATGGCGCGCTGCATCTCGGCGGCATCGTGTCGATACCGTTCGCCTTCATGGCCGGCGTGCTGATCCTGAAAGCGATGGCCTCGATCGTCTCGCTCGGCAGCGGGTTTCGCGGCGGCCTGTTCTTCGCCACGCTGTTCATGGGCGCGCTGGGCGGCCGGCTGTTTGCCGCCGGTTGCGATATGCTGTGGCCGGGCCTCCAACTCGATCCCGACGTCTATGCGGTGATCGGCATGAGCGCGTTGTCGGCATCGGTGATCGGCGGACCGCTGACGATGTCCTTCATCGCGCTGGAATCGACCGGCAATCTCTGGCTCACCACGGCGGTGCTGGTCTCCGTCATCATCTCCACGATGATCACGCGGGAACTGTTCGGCTATTCATTTGCGACCTGGCGCTTGCATCTGCGCGGCGAGACCATCCGCAGCGCCGCCGATGTCGGCTGGATCCGCGATCTCACGGTGGACAAATTGATGCGCCGGGATATGACGACCGTGAATGCGGACGTGCCAATAGCGCAGTTCCGCAAGCAGTTCCCGCTCGGCTCCAAAACCCAGGTGGTTGCGGTCGATGGCGAGGGGCGTTACGCCGGGTTGGCATTGATCGCGGACGCGCATGCGGCCGATATCGATATGCACAACGGTCTCGTCGGCATCCTGCGCCACAGCGACGTGGTGCTGCATCCGTCCATGAACATCCAGGAAGCGATTGCGGTGTTCGATGCCGCGGAAGCGGAATCGCTCGCCGTGGTCGAGGAGGGCGCGGAGCGCTGCCCGATCGGCCTCCTCACCGAAGCGCACGCGATGCGGCGTTATGCCGAGGAATCCGAGCAGCGCCGGCGCGAGGTGATCGGCGAGGTTTGATCGCGGGAGCGGGCTATTCCGGAATCTTCTCCAGCTTCTGCAGGCAACGCGCCACCCTCACTTCGGCAGGCATCTCGGCATCGGGAAAGCTGGTCTTCCAGTCGGTGACGCCGACCTCGCCGACATAGATGTCGCCTTTGGAGTCGAGCGCGAGGCCGTGCGGCGCCAGGAACTTGCCGGTCTCGATACCGGGACCGCTTTCGCCGCCGAGCCGCGCGATGCGGTTGCCCTTGGCATCGACGATGGTCAGCCGGGGTCCAAGATTCGGCACCTTGCGGTTGACGGCCATGCCGGGACCGAGTTCGCCGATCACGAAGTTCGGTTGCCTGCCGCCGCAACAGCAGAGCGCGCAGGGACGGTGCAAATTGTTCCACTGCGTCTCGCATGTCCCGTTGCCGTCGAACACCTGCACGCGATGGTTCTCGCGGTCGGCGACATAGACAAAACCATCAGCATCGGTCGCGATGTTGTGAACGATGTTGAACTGTCCGGGATCGGTGCCGGGCTCGCCCCAGCTCTGCATCAGCTTGCCGTCGGGCGTGAATTTGTGGACGCGGGCGTTGCCGTAGCCGTCGGAGACGTAGATCTCGCCCTGCGGCGACAGCGCGGTGTGGGTGCAGCGGTTGAACGGCTCGCCGCTCATGAACGGCGCGGGCTTGCTCGGGATGCCGATCGTGAGCAGCACCTTGCCCTCGGCTGAGCATTTGCGCACGGTGTGGTCGCCGTCGTCGGTGCAATAGAGGTTGTCATCGGCATCGATGTGCAGGCCGTGGGCACGGGAGAACAGGCCTTCGCCCCAGCTCCGCAGGAAATTGCCGTCGCGGTCGAACACGACCATCGGGTGCGCGCCGCGGTTGAAGACATAGATGCGGTCCTTGCTGTCGACCCCGACGGAGGCGACGTCGGTGAGCTGCCAGCCGTCGGGCAGCTTGGCCCAGTTCTGAACCACGCGGTAGCGGTGCTCGCCGGAGCCGAGGATGGTCGGCATGTGATTTCCTCCCCAAGGTCGTTGTCATTCCGGGATGCGCCACAAGGCGCAGGCCCGGAATCCATACTCACGATGGTGGTTATGGATTCCGGGCTCGCGCTTCGCGCGCCCCGGAATGACGGTGTGAATCATGCAAACATCGCCCGCGGCCCGACGTCGCGCGGCAGCAGGCCTTCCTCGATCGCCTTGATCTGCAGCGCCAGATGCTTCGAGCCGATCCGGCATTGCGCCAGTCCGCCCGCGATCAGCCAGAGGCCCGCCTGGCGCGTGCGGGTGTACATGTTGCGGAGCTCCTGCTCCTCGCCAAAGCCCCAGATCGTGCCGACGCGGTCGGCGACATCGGCGCCGAACAGCTTCTTCACCAACTCCTCCTGGCGCTTGTAGCCGGTCGCGAG
The DNA here is from genome assembly GCF_043638955.1 of Bradyrhizobium sp. 31Argb. Taxonomy (NCBI): domain Bacteria; kingdom Pseudomonadati; phylum Pseudomonadota; class Alphaproteobacteria; order Hyphomicrobiales; family Nitrobacteraceae; genus Bradyrhizobium; species Bradyrhizobium sp. 31Argb. The sequence goes on from NZ_JBEGDB010000053.1 coordinate 26,525, forward strand.
CACCACGAGGTCGGCAGCGGCCAGCTCGCCATCCTTCATCCTGGCCCCATCGGCCACAAACGTCGCGACGTCGGCAAACTGCTTCAACGCGATCTCGCCTTTCACGATCAGGTCGGAGCAGCCGACGTTGAAATAATAACCGCCGCCGCGGGTGAGATATTTGAACTGCCAGCCGGTGTTGTCCTCGCCGTAGTCGAGCCTGAAGCCGACACGCGCCAGGCCCTCGAGCAGGTCCTTGTCGAGCGCCTTCGATTTCTCCGTCACCATCGCGTGGCTCTTGCGCCCCAGCTTGAGCGGCATCGACATCGTGATCAGGTCATTGTCGTCGAGCGTCCCATCATTGTAGGGCGCGTAGACGAGCTGCGCCGACGGTTCGATGCTGACCACCAGCGTCGGGCTGCGCTGCACCAACGTCACGTTGGCGCCGCTGGAATAAAGGTCCTGCGCGATGTCGTGGCCGCTATTGCCGGTGCCGATCACGATGGCGCGTTTGCCTTTCCAGTTCTCGCCGTCGTCATAGCGGCTGGAATGCATGACCTTGCCGGAAAAATCCTTCAGGCCGGCAATATCAGGCACGTTCGGAATGCCGCTGACGCCGGTGGCGAGCACCACATGGTGCGGATGCATCTCGCGCCTCGCGCCATCGGCGCAGCGCAGCCTCACCGTCCAGCGGCCTTCGTTCTCGTCATATTGCCCGCCTTCGAACTCGGTGCTGGTCCAGAAGTTCAGCTCCATGGCGTCGACATAGGCTTCGAACCAGTTGGCGAGCTTGTCCTTCGGGATATAGGTCGGCCAGTTCGGCGGGAAGTGCATGTAGGGCAGGTGGTTGACCTGCACCTGGTTGTGCAGCGTCAGCGCGTGATAGCGCTTGCGCCAATTGTCGCCGATGCGCTCCTCGCGATCGACGATCAGCGTATCGACCTGCAACTGCTTCAGCCGTGCTGCGATGCAGAGCCCGCTCTGGCCGCCGCCGACAACGAGCACGGTCGGATCGCGGTCGGCATAGTCGGTCGACGCCTTGCGGAGGTCGAGCCAGTTCGGCCCGCGGAAATCACGCGAATAGGCATTGCCGCGCGGGCGGTTGACGCCGAGCTGCTCCTCAAAACCCTTGAGCTCGCCGAGCTCGGTCAGGAGCGTCCAGGCCTTCAGCGTGTTGCCGTCGGTAGGGTCAGGGATCAGGCGGACGATGCCGCTGCCGCGACCGATCGTGGTTTCGAACTTGAACATCGCCTCGATCGCATTGGTGCCGGCGCGCATCACCTTGCGCGGCGCGCGGCGGTCGGGATCGATCGTCAGGCGGCGTGGTGCCGCGCGGCCCGCATGCCGCTTCAGCTCGGCAATGATGGCGTCCGCGCCGTCGACGGTCTGGATGTTCCAGCTCAGCGCCAGTATGTCGCGCCAGAAACTATCGGGGAGAAACAGGAAATTGAGCGCGCCGTCGCCGGGCTTGCGAAGTGCGTCCTCGAATCGCGCGAGCCAAGTGTCGGCGGCCACCGAGATGTCGTCGGTCTTGTCGAGCATGAGCGTTTCCCATCACGGCCGTCTCCGCGGCGTGTTCCCCTGCAGCCTATACCTATTCGGCAGGCCGCAGAAAGGCCGTGACGGGATGTCGGCTATTCCGAGAGTGTAAGGATATGCCCCAATTCCGGCGGCACCCGGCCGTTGAGGGTATCAATATAGGCCGCTTGCACGGCGGCAGGCCCGCGGCCTTGGGTCACCTTGAGCCATTGTTCGAGCTTTGGCGCGAAGCCGGACCAGGCTGGGCCGAAGCGGGTCTCGATTCCGCCCGGTCCCCACTCCTTGGCGCGCTTGCGGATCTGCTCGGGCGCGGAGAACCAGCTCGGCTTGGCGCCCGGCAGCTCCGGCTCGTTCTCCGATGAGCGACGATGCGTCAGTCCGACGCGCCCGGAATACTTCATCTGCGCACCGAAATGCCGGTGCAGCGTTTCGCGCAAGCCGCTGTTGCCGGCCATGTCGATGAACGCCGCCGGCCGATCGGCAGCCAGCGATGCGACGCGATCATAGGTGATGACCTCGTCGTAGCAGCCGAGCGATTTCACGAAGCCGGTATTCGATGGCGAGGTCAGGCCGATCACCTTGATGCCTCTGGTGTGCAAGAGATGCGCGAGCCCGAAGGCGGTCTTGCTGGAGGCGGAGGAGAGCATCACGCTCTCCGCGCCGAAAAATCCGTTCTCGGCGAGGAAGTCGTCGACCAGGAACGACAGCATGAACAGCGGCCGCAGCAAGGCCTGGTAGTCGCCCTGCCGCCCGGCAAAGGCGGCATTGCCGCTCACGCGCGCATAGGCGTTGTAGACCGGCGCCACGCCCTGCCGATGTGCGGCGCCGTCGCGCAGGCCGCGCTTGCTGACATCGGCGGCCTCGATCACAAGGTGCGTCGCCATCGGAAAATAGCCGAACAGCCGTTCGCCTTCGGCAACGTTCGGATGGCGGGAGGCGATGACCTCGCCAAATCCCCACACCGGAATGTTGCCGAACCCTTCCGGTGCAGGGAAGAGCTGCCAGTATTTCAGCTCGTCGCCGAGCACCGCATAGGTGATGTTGTTGGCGGTCAGCGCAAAGCTCGTCACCTTGACCAACAGCGTCTCGCTTGGAAGCGCGGCGGCATCGGGCAGCGTCCGCTCGATGAACTTGCAATGCTTGAGATCGTTGCGGGCGACGACGAAGTCGGTCGATGTCATGGCGGCGGCTCCGGCTCGTGACGTGCCGCCATCTTTGCGTCGGGCGATGGAGGTTTTGCAACAGCAACATAGTTTAAAACGCTGTTCGCTTCCGGCGGCTGCGATGAAGCGGACGCCGGCCTGACAAGCCGTTTGAAATTGTGGGTCCGAGGAAGACGCGGCGCCGCCCTTCTTGCCCTGAACGCGGTCAGCATGAGCGCGACAGCAGTGCTAACGACATGAATCAGCATGCGCGTCCTCAGCGTTAAACGGAACGCGGCAGTGGAATGGCGGAAGAGAAAACGTTGTCGGGATCGTAGCGATGCTTGATCTCCATCAGCCGCCCGGCGTTGCCGCCGTAGCTCTGTCTTGCGCGATCGAGTTCATTCTTGCCGAGAAAGTTCGGATAACCGCCGGGCAGCGCTGAGGCGAAGCGCTCGCGCGTGCCGCGCGTCCAGTGCCGGTGCCGCGGCACGTCGCTGGCGTCGGAGCGATCCGGGAAGCTTGCGAGGATTTCGACCAGCACGTGATCGCGACGCAGTCCGAACGCCGTCGCAGTCTCCGCGACACGGGACGCAGCGCCACGGAATTCGTGGGTGATGATCGCGCAGCCCGGAGAGACGGCGCTCTCCATTGCGTGGATGAACGCGTCGATAGCGTCGCGGTCGAGCGCCGGCAGCCAGCAACTGTCCATCACGGTCTGCAATCCATTGGCGATGTAGGGATCGAACATGCCGAGCAGGGCCGCGTAGGATTTGCGCTCGGTACTGCCTGCGAGCAGCGTTCCCAGCCGGGCGAACGGCTGAAGTCTCGCTTCGCCGTCTTCGGGCCGGCCGCTCCAGGTTGGAACGATCAGGACCATCATCGTGCCGCTTGGATCGGCCATGAGCGTGTGCTGCACCGTCAATTCCTCCGGCGCCGACGCCATCAATGCGCTGCATCGTTCGAGCACCGCGCGGGCCTCGGAGAAGGGATAGACGAGCATGCCGGAATGGACGCTCGGCAGTTCATGGACGCGATGGCGCATCGCGGTCACCACGCCGAAATTGCCGCCGCCGCCACACAGCGCCCAGAACAGATCGGCGTTGGTCTCGGTGTCGGCATGCACGATGCGGCCGTCGGCCAGCACGATCTCGGCGGCGAGCATGTTGTCGATCGCCAGTCCGAAGCGTCCGATCAGCGGACCATAGCCGCCGCCGAGCGTGAGCCCGGCGATGCCGACGCTCGAAACCGATCCCGCCACCACGGCCAGTCCGTACGGATCGGTGACAGCAACGACGTCGCCGGCGCGGGCACCGCCTGCAATCGTGGCGCTGCGACGGTCGGCGCTCAGCACGACGTTGCGCATGCCGCTCAGGTCGATCACCGCGCCCTCGCAAAGCGCGCGGCCCGCCCAATCGTGTCCGCCGCCGCGAACGGACAGTGGAACTTCGCGTTCGCGCGCGGCCCGGATCGCATCCTGAACGTCCCTCGCGGTTCGGCAATGCACGACCGCGCCGGGCGTGACGCCGACCTGCTTGGCCCAGATGCTGGTCGCCGCCGCATAGCGGTCATCGCCAGGCAATGACACCAGCCCAAGCAAGTCCTCGCTCAGGCCGCAACAGGCGGCATCGATCGTAGCAGACATGGCTTCACTCTCCTGTGATCGGCGCGAGCGGAATGCTCGGCGTTATCTGCCGATTTACGGAGAAGCGGGCCGTGCGTTCGTGAAGATTCCTGCGGTTTTGCTGGTTACGCTCAGGCGAACTCGGAGGGCGCGACGCCGTACACGCGTCGGACCCATCGCGACAAATGGCTCTGGTCCGCAAACCCGGTGTCGGCAGCGATTTCAGCGAGACCCATTCGTCCATCGCGCATATGCCGCGCCGCTGCCTGCAGGCGGAGATGGACGACGTAGCGATACGGCGTCATGCCGACCGAGCGGGTGAATACGCGCGAGAAATGGAACGAGCTGCGGCCGGCGAGTGCGGCGAGATCAGCGACTTCGATCGGCTCGGCGAGATTGGTGAGCACATAGTCTCTGATCCGCCGCAGCGCGCATTGACCGAGCCGGCCGCGAAATGGGCGTCGCGGCGTCGACGTATAGTCGGACACCAGGCGTCCGATGAAGCGGCTCGCGGCTTCGCTCCAGAACAGCGGACCGTTGGGATAGCCTTGCGCACCCTCTGCTGCCAGCGACTGCGCCGCCTGCTGAAGCGTTTGATCATATCCCGACAGCCGCTCCGGAAGCTCGGCTTCGAGCGCGGAATCCTCCGCCGCCGCAAGCGCAAGCTGGGTCGGCTTGACCGCGACCAGCAGCATATCGGCCGTGCCGTCGGCGTCGGCGGACGAGTCCATGCCGGCCGGACAGATCGCGAGCGCGCCCTGAACCGTTTCGTGGCGCAGCCGCCGTCCAGCCATTCGGCAATCGAGCCGCAGATGGGGTGACATCTGAACGAAGACGAGGTGCTGCCCCGGTGTGGCGCTGAAATGCGCCCCGCCGTCGAATAGCGCCCGGAACACGCGCACGCCGCTTTCGCCCGCCGGACCGTCCGCTTGGGACGTCGTCGGGGGGCTGCCATCCTTCTGAGCCCAACGCACCTGACCGAACTTCGCCACGCCGATCGCGCTCCGCCGGCAATGCATGAAACAAGCCTGCTAGATTGGGCGCGGATGGAGGCCGCGAAAGGGCGGCGAAGCCGCCCCTAACGCACACGTGAAAAGGCGTGAGAGCGCATTTGCCTCGGCCGTGTCAAACGGATGCGCGGAGCGTGCCTGCGCGATGCAGATCGCGCAGCTTGCGCTTGAAGATCTTGCCGGTGGCTTCGCGCGGCAGCGCATCCATGAACTGGATGTCCTTCGGCACCTTGAAGTTGGCAAGCTTGCTGCGCAGGAAATCCTGCACGGCGGTGACCGACAGTGTGGCGCCCGGTTCGGGTTCGATGCAGGCGAACAGCCGCTCGCCATATTCGTCGTCGGCGACGCCGAACACCGCGCAGTCGCGGACGCCTTCCATGCCGATCAGCGCGTTCTCGATCTCGGCGGGATAGATGTTGACGCCGCCTGAGATCACCATGTCGCGCTTGCGGTCGCACATGAACACATAGCCGTCCTCATCGAGATAGCCGACGTCGCCGACGCTGATGAGGCCCTCACGCCCGGCCTCGGCGCGCGCCTTGGCGTTGCCGTGATAGTCGAAATCCGGGATAGCGGTCTGCCGCATGAAGATCTCGCCGGGCTCGTTGACGTCGCATTCGGTCCCGTCGGGGCGGAAGATCTTCACGATGCCGCCCTCGATCACGCGGCCGACGGTGCCGGGCTTTGCCAGCGCCTCCGCCGCCGAATGCCAGATCGGGATTCCGGTCTCGGTGGAGCCCAGATATTCGTTCACCACCAGTCCCCACCAGTCGATCATCGCGCGCTTCACATCCTGCGGACATGGCGCGGCGCCGTGAATGACGAAGCGCAGCGAGGAGACGTCGTAGCGTCGTCTCGTTTCCTCCGGCAGCCGCAGCAGCCGGACGAACATTGTCGGCACCATGTGCGTATGGGTAATGCGGTGGCGCTCGATGAGCTGCAGCAGGTCCTCGGGATCGAAGCGCGGCTCGAGCACGATGGTGCAGCCGCAGCGGAACGCCAGCATGCCGTAGCTGTGCGGCGCCGAATGATACATCGGCCCGTTCATCAGGACGATCTGGTTGTCGTTCGGCTTGATGCCGTAGGCGATCGCGCTGACGCGCACGGCCGCGGCCTGCAGTTCCGGCGGCATCGGCTTGCGCCGCACGCCCTTGGGCTGGCCCGTGGTGCCTGAGGTGTAGAACATCGGCGAAGCGCCGATCGGGGCATCGGTCAGGGGCGCATGCGTGTCGCGCCAGCGGTCCCAGTCGGTCAGGTCGTCGGGCACCTGGGTCAGTCCAGACGGCACGCCATAGGCCGCGGCGATCTCGGGAGGCGTCGCCACGACCAGCAGCTTGAGCCCGGCGAGCAGCCCATCGCGTATCTGCGGCAACAGATCGGCATGACAGATCAGGACATCCGCGCCGCTGTCGGCGAGGATGTAGGCGACTTCCTCGGCCTTCAGGTGCCAGTTGATCGGCACGATCGGGCTGCCGAGCGCGGCGGACGCAGCCACCGCCTCGAACAGCGCGAAGTCGTTGCGCAGCATCATCGCGACCGGCCGGCCATCGCGCACGCCGAGCGCGCGCAAACCAGATGCCGCGCGGGCGATGCGCTCGTTGATCTCGCCATAGCCGATCCGGCGTTCACCGCTGATGATCATCTCGCGCTCCCGATCGTTTCTGTCATCATGCTCAGCGGTCATCGAGGATCTCGGCAAAGCTCACCCAGCTCTTGCCGTTGAATCGCCTTAACTGCAACTGCTGGAACGGCAGATAGTCATCCGGACCGGTCGATACAGTCATTCCCGGCAACAATAGCGGCAGCTTGACCTCGCGGAGCGACGTCGCCTGGCGCAGGATGTTCTCGCGGCTGAAATCGTCCTTGCATGCCCTGAGCACGGTCATCAGAAGCGTCGCGTAATGGTAGCCGGCGGCGTAGTTGGAATTGTTCAGGTCGGCATTCGGCAGATATTGCTTCATGAACGCAAAATATTGTTTCACGCCTGCGTCATCGGCCCACTGCACATCCATCGTGTCCTTTTGATTGCTCGAAGAGATCAGGCCGACCGCATTCTCCAGTCCCGCCGGCTCCAGGAACGAGATCGAGGAGGCCGAGGTGGGCACGAAGAACAGCTCGGGCTTCCAGCCGAGTTCGGCGACGCCCTTGATCGACTGCGATGTGAATTTCCCGAGCACCACGGCGAACAGCACGTTGGCGCCCGAGGCCTTCAATGTCGCCAACTGCGAACTGATCGTCGGCGCGCTGGTCTCGTAGCTTGCTTCCGCGACGATCATGCCGGCGGCCTTGGACCCGAGCGCGCGCTTGAAGCCTGCGACATAGTCGCGGCCGAAATCGTCGTTCTGGGAGAGGATCGCGATCCTGGCCTCGGGCTTGGCCTGCAGCACATATTTGGCATAGACGACGCCTTCGGATTCGTAGGCGGGCATGCCGGGCATGGTCCAGGGGAAGTTCTTCGGGTCGGCCCATTTGGTCGCGCCGCTCAAAAGGAACAGTTGCGGGACCTTCTTGCCGTTGAGGTAGCGGTGCACGGCGCTGTTGGTCGCGGTGCCGAGCGAGCCGAACATCATCAGCACCTCCTCCTGTTCGACCAGCTTGCGGGTCTGCTCCACCGTCTTGGGCGGCGAATAGGCGTCGTCCAGCGTGATGAACTTCACCTTGCGCCCGTTGATGCCGCCTTCGGCATTGATCCTGGCAAAGAAGGCTTCCTGCGTCCGCCCGATGGTGCCGAAGCCGGACGCCGGCCCGCTATAGGGCAGGGTCTGGCCGATGCGGATGTCGTCCTTGTCGTCGGCGAAGGCCGCCGTGATCGCACCCAGCGTAAACAGAACGGCCAATGCGTGCCGCAGCTTCATGGTCTCTCTCCCGATGATCAAAAAGCGTCTTATTAGTTTTGGAGCGGCCGATGCCGCCTCTCCCTCTCCCCGTTCTTACGGGGAGAGGGTTGGGGTGAGGGGCTGCCTCCGCAAACACGGTGGCAGATGGGACTCGCGGAGGTGCCCCTCACCCGAAATTCAAGCTGCGCTTGAATTTCGACCTCTCCCCGCGAAGAGCGGGGCGAGGTGAAACCAGGTTCACGCGCTTGCGCGTCTCAGGAAATCACCGCGCGCTTCGGTGAATTCCGCCTTGAGCCGCGCCACCAGTTCGGCGACCGGCGGCGTGTCGGTGATCTGGCCAATGCCCTGGCCCGAACCCCAGATGTCGCGCCACGCCTTGGCCTTCGTGTTGCCGCCGGAGCCGAAGTTCATCTTCGACTTGTCGGCGACAGGCAGATTGTTCGGATCGAGACCGGCGGCCACGATCGACGGTCCGAGGTAGTTGCCATGCACACCGGTGAACAGGTTCGAATAGACGATGTCGTGGGCGGCATGTTCGGTCAGCGCCTGCTTGTAGCGCGGATCGGCATTGGCCTCTTGGGTGGCGATGAAGCGGGTGCCCATGTAGGCGAGGTCGGCGCCGAGCGCGAGCGCGGAGGCGATGCTCCAGCCGTCGGAGATCGCGCCCGACAGCAGGATGGTGCCCTTGAACCATTGCTTGACCTCGCGCACCAGCGCGAATGGCGACAGTGTTCCGGCATGTCCGCCGGCGCCGGCGCAGACCAGGATCAGGCCGTCGACGCCCTGCTCGGCGGCTTTCCGCGCATGCTTGACGTTGATGACGTCGTGAAACACCACGCCGCCGTAGGAATGCGTGGCCTCGACGATTTCCTGTGGCGGCCGCAGCGAGGTGATGATGACGGGGACCTTGTGCTTCACGCAGGTTTCCATGTCCCGCATCAGCCGGTCGTTGGAGGCGTGGCAGATCTGGTTGACCGCGTAGGGCGCGACCTTCCTGCCCGGATTTTGCGCCTTGTATTCGCCGAGTTCGTCCTCGATCTGCGTCAGCCATTGGTCGAGCTTCTCGGCCGGCCTAGCGTTCAATGCCGGAAACGAGCCGACGATGCCGGCTTTGCACTGGGCGATCACGAGATCAGGCCCCGACACGATGAACAGCGGCGAGCCGACCACCGGCAATTCGAGACTGTTGGCGAGCGATGCTGGCAACGGCATGTCTGATCCTCCCGGCGCCCGCGGCACCTTATCTTGACGCCGTCAATATAGGGCTGGACGGCGGCGACGCCGGCGTTCAATATTGAACAGTCAATCCACCAGGAATGAACGGGCTATCGACGCGAGGCAGTCGGATGGATTGGGACCTGTGCAAGACCTTCATCGCCGTGGCGGAGACCAGGAGTTTCGCCGCGGCCGGGCGCCGCCTGCGCGCCAGCCATCCGACCGTCGGCCGCAAGATCGCGGCGCTCGAGAAGCAACTCGGCACCCGCCTGTTCGCGCGTTCCAATGACGGATTGTCGCTGACCTCGCAGGGTCGCAAGTTTCGCGAGCATGCCGAAGCCATGGCGGCTGCGGCACTCCGCGCCGAGGCCGCGGCTTCCGCAACCGGCGAGCAGGCGAGAGGCGTCGTGAAGCTGTCGATCGGTGCGACGCTGGCCGCGCACTGGCTGATGCCGCGGCTGGGGCCGTTCCTGCGTGACCACGACCATATCCAGCTTGAGATCATCACCCATCCGTTTCCGGCCAGCGTGCGCCGCCGCGAGGCCGACGTGGTGCTGCGGCCGGTCGACGCTGGCGAGGAGAACCTGATCGGGCGCAGAATAGGCCGGCTCGGCACCGGGTTCTACGCCTCGCGCGACTATGCCGCGCGGCGCAAGCTGCCGGAGCGGCGCGACGAGTGGCGGGGGCACAGCATCATCGGGTTTGCCGACCAGGCGTCGAACGCGCATCTGGCGCGCTGGAGCGACTTCATCACGCGGCAGGGAACGGTCGTAATGCGCTGCTCGTCGCAAGGCGACATGCTGGCCGCTGCGCGCGCCGGCCTCGGCATCTCGGCGCTGTCGTGCTTCGTCGCTTCGAGCCACCCAGATCTGGTGCGGGTCGCACCGCAGAAGCTCGGCAGCGTCTCCGATCTCTGGCTGCTCGCGCATCCGGACCTGATCGAGCTGCCCGCCGTCCGCGCCGTCACCAGCTTCGTCACAGCCAGTGCCCGCGAAGACCGCATCAGGCTGCGCGGCTAGCGACACCTTTCGTAGCCCGGGTGGAGCGGAACGCGTAACCCGGGACACCTGCATCGGCGTCGACGAGCGGTCCCGGGTTACGCTGGCGCTTCACCCGGGCTACGAAGCTGCGATCACGCCTTCGCGTTTCTTCAGCACCCGGTAATAGGCCCACCACAGATGCGCGGCGGCGCCGCGCAGCGGGCGCCAGGGTTCGGCCAATGGGGCCATCTGTTTGGCGGTCGGCCGCTCCTTCAACCCCAATCCGATCTTCACCGCCTCCTGCACGGCGAGATCGCCCGCCGGCCAGGCGTCGCCATGGCCGAGGCAGAACAACAGATAGATGTCCGCGGTCCACGGTCCGATGCCGGGCAGGGCGGTCAGCGTGTTGTGGGCGATGTCGGCCTCTTCGTTCGCGAGCACGTGGAGGTTCAGCCGTTCGGCGGCGAGCTCGCGCGCGATGTGCTTCAGCGTTTTGATCTTCGCCGCCGACAGGCCGAGCCGGCCAAGCCGATCGGCGCGCGCCTTGCCGATCGCATCATGATGAAAGGGATCGAACGCCTTGCTGACGCGGCCCCAGATCGCCGCGGCGCTCGCGGTCGAAAGCTGCTGGCCGCAGACGATCGCGGCAAGCCCGGCGAAGCCCGGCTCGCGCTGCCGCAGCGCCGGCATGCCGGTGACCTCCAGAACCGGCCTCAGCCGCTTGTCCTGCTTCACAAGAGTTTCGATTGCGTCTTCGAGGTCTGACTGAGTTTCGAAGTGGATGAGCATGGAGGAACAGTCTCGTCGCGTCATGCGCGGGCTTGACCCGCGCATCCATCTGCTATCGATAAGAGTCCTAGGCCGTGTGGACAGTTACCTTATCCAGAGCAGAGTGGCGGCAATGGCGACGACGGCGAAGTAGTTTCGCGCGG
>NZ_JBEGDB010000538.1:0-2080 GCF_043638955.1 Bradyrhizobium sp. 31Argb
GTCCTCCTTGCCGACCAGTTGACCTGTTACCCATGTCGCCGGTCTATTCTGTTACCCATGTAGCCGGTCAGGACCTCCGAGCTGCCCTCTCCCACAAGGGGAGAGGGCGCGCATCAATGGGCATCCGGCGAGCTACTCTAGCGATTGAGCCAGGCCCAGACGATGCCGGCTGCGATCGCGGCGACAATGATGGTGACGGCGATCGCCCATGTGCTGACGCGGACGGCGCCGATCATCTGCCGTTCGGCCTCGTTCTCCGCGATCTCGCGGTTGCGCTGCTTCTCGTCGGATGCGCTCATGGGCGGCCTCCGAGCGCAGCATAGCACATAACACGTGACGAAAGTAATTCGGGTTGCCGCTCACCTCTTCGAGGTGAAAGCAGCCTTACGGGCTTTTGATGAAGCACATGCCCATGCGAGAGGTCTTGCCGGCGGCCTGACAGACGAGTCCCTCAGCGCAGGTCCAGTTGCGAAAACTCCGGTCGTTGTCCGCGGCTTTCGCGCTTTGCTGATAGCAATGGGCGCCCCAGCCATCCTCATATTCGGTGCCGGCAAGCTCGGTGCTGCCGCGTAGCTGCGGGCGGTTGGAGAAGCCGCGGGAGAAATCCGGCTGGGTGTTGCGGGCAAATGCAGCCAGGATGTCGCGGCGCCGGACCTGGTCGCCGAAGAAATGCGGCGAGGCCGGCACCACTGTGGTATTCGACGGCTTGGCCGCCATCCAGTCGACGCCGGGGAAATGGAAGCCGCCGATGCCGCGGGTCTGGTGGCATCCGGCGCAGGTGATATCGTTGAGCCGGCGCTCGAAGCCCGCGACCGAGCGGATGTTCTGCAGCCTGGTGCCGTCTTCCGCCGCCTTCCTCAGCGCACCGACGACATCATTGTCATCGAATGCAGCCGCGCTGCTTTCACCCTGCATCATCCCATATTCGGGTTGCAGTTCCGACAGGTCGAAGCCAACAGGCGTCGGCGCGATCGCAGCCTTGGCGAGGAATTTCTCCGGGATCAGGATCGTGCCACGGTCGAGCTCTGCGAAATGGCTGGGATCGAGCAGCCAGTTCTTGAACTCGCGCTTCAGGTTCTGATCGGAGAGGATGCGATCGCGATCGATCTGGTTCTCCAGCGGCGCTTCCGCGAAGCGCCCGGCGTCGCTGATGAAGTTGAACACTTTCAGGAGATAGTCGGTGCGGAAATCGCGCGTCGGCGATTTCGGCGCGTGCGCGATCTGCAGGTTGGTCTCGATTTGCTCGATATTCTGGTAGCCGATCAGGTCGAGCGGGCCGTCCTTGCCGGTCAGCTTTTCAAGTCCCCCCTCGCCCGCCGATGAAACGTCGCTGATGGCAAGCCAGCGCCGCGCGATCTCGCGGCAAGTGATCGCGGCACCGTTTCGATCGCGCGCGCCCTCGCCCTTCGCCTTCAAGACCAGATTGAGCGTCATCGGCAGCCGTTGCGAGACCGCGTTCTCGCCGATCACGGGCGCATCGATGCGCGTGAGCCGATAGATCAGCCGGATTTCGCCGCAGCTTTCGGGCGAGACATAGGCGCGGTCCATACGGTTGACGATGCCGGCCAGCACGAAGCGCGTTGCTGCGGAGTAAAGCTGCGCGCGATCGAATAGCTGGAAGGCGAAGCTATCGCCGACGCCGATGGTTTCGTTCGGAAGCTCTTGGCTGTGCTTTGAGATGTAGCGATCGAACTCGCGATCGAGCGCCGCGCGGATCGGCGCCATCGACGGCAGCGCGAACAGTTCGGCATCGTCGAGCGGAAGATCGGTCTGGCGCTGCGGCGACAGCATGCGCCCGAGACCGAACCTGCCATGATCGAGATCACGGAGCACTGAGGGATCGGTAATCGCTGTGCCGCGTTCCAGCGCCTTGTCCTGTGCGGCACGCGCCGCCAAGGCGCCGCACAGCAGGGCGAGCAGGATCGTGAGGAAACGCAGCGCACGGCTCATGCCCCACTAACACCGCGCTTAGTGGTCTATCACAGTGATTTTGACTCTTTGGTGGTGGCTGGATAGGCGCGGCCGAGTTTGGCGCGAGCTTTGTCGGTTGTGAACATCCATTTGATTCGGGCTCGGGTTT
>NZ_JBEGDB010000539.1:0-2054 GCF_043638955.1 Bradyrhizobium sp. 31Argb
CTTGCTCGCTTCATCTGTCCGTCCTTCTTCGGGCCGGACTCTAACTCCTTCTGGAGGAAATACTCAGTGGCAGGTCACTACGAATCCGATAAAGCGTCAGATTGATGAGGTCGATGCGGATGGTGAGGGTCGACCGCCCGAACATGGATCAAGCGAACTTCTGCGTTTTTCGCTACGTTTCGATCCCTATTCGCCAACTGCAAAAGAAGACTACGAACGGCTCAGCAGCGAGATCAGGAAATTCGACATAATAAAACTGCTAAAAGACGAGCTAGCTAAGAGCCGTATCCATACCGCTTTGGCACGAAAAGTAGTTGCAGCAATTCGATACCTTGAGAACTCGACGAAAGATGATGCGGTTCTCTCGATCCTAGAAAATTGCGATGTGCTTTATCCCATTTTTTCGTCTGTGCTCCTCATGATTGATCAGGTATTCGAGGAGTTGTCTCCATCGACGAAGCAGACGGTGGTCGTCGAGATACAGAAGCTCATTCGGAACCGGTCGCATGTCTTCCGCGTGGATGTCCACTTAAGTTACGCGATGCGGGTGCTTGCACACACCAACAGTCCTGACAATCAAGCGCTCCTTCAACAGATATATGAGGAGCGTACTTCTCCCCTTGTCCGCCGCGATATCATTTTAGTCCTCGCGAAATGGGGTGAGTGGTCCTGGCTTTCCGACAGAAGAAATCGTTTCCGCGAGTTAAGTGGGCCGGAACGCAGGGCGTTCATCATTGCCTCATACATTCTAAAAGATGAAGGAGATCATTGGAGAAAGCATATAGGTAAGGAACTAAACCCTTTCGAAAGGTTCGTTATGAGTTGGGCGGGAGAGAAAGCGAATCAGCCCAATTGGGTGATCCCTCTATGATCGACGCATCAACATTTGCGATTTCCTTCAACGCATTTTGGCATGCCTATACTCCGACCTGCGAGCATTTTGTTCGACGACTCAATCTTGGTGGACTCAATCGCTTTGATCGACCAATGACGCAGCCAACCAAGACGACGAGACGTGCCGTAATAGCCGAGTACGCATTCTCGATCTTTGTGGAACGAAGAGAGTCAAGTTGGGCCGGCAGCTATGATTCTAAAGGCCAAAGAGAAACAGCGTGGTCGAAAACCGTGGGGCGATTGGCGCAGTATTCTGACCAAGGGCTGGATGTTGAAAATCGTTTGAATGAGGAGGAAGATCGCGAAGTGTCTGAAATAGCCAATCGGTTGGGCCGTTTTTTCGATGGTTCTAGACCAGTGGTGCTTCGGCCCATGTTTACAGGGTGTGGCTATGTAGATGCTTCGGAAGGTGACGTGTTGTTTGGTTCGACGTTGTATGAGGTGAAAACAGTTGAACGGCCGGTTCGTAGCAGCGACATCAGGCAGACGATTACGTACGCGGCCCTCAACTCGGCTTCTGGATCTAAACAGTTCGAAATTCAGAATGTCGGCCTCTTCAACCCGCGGAGGGGCCAGTATTGTGATATCAGTGTTGAACATATTTGCTCAGAAATATCGGGCCGACCTGCTCAGGAACTTTTTGCGGTGATCGTTCAGGCACTATCGAGCGGTGAAATTTCTAGGTAGGTGCCATGGGCGGTTGCTTGAGCGTCGGCCGCCCAGGCCTCATTTAAGTGCGTCAACTCTTTGCTAAGCAAGTCTCGTCATCCTCTAGTCATGAGGAGGCATGTTGTCTTGCAGAGACGGGGGCGGAAACAACGTCACTACTCGTAGAGCCCGGCACCGACATTCGATCAGCAGACCTACTCCGCCGCTTCGCTGGTCTGAACTTCTTTTGCACTAATGCCGCTCGGCTTCGGCCTCCTGCTCGAGCTGCAGGATATGGGCTCGCAGTGCATCGAACCTCGCTTCCGTGGCGTCGCTGAACAGCGGATTCTTGTGAGGGGACAGGGCTGACGCGATTTCGGTCCAATCGTCGGGCTGCAGTGCTTTCTGCGCGGCCGGGAAGAAATCACGATCCTCCATCAGTGAGCGTCATCCGGCGACCACGCACTGAGGGCTGATCTGGTCGGCTAGGAAGATCTCGTGGATTGTTTCGT
>NZ_JBEGDB010000540.1:0-2046 GCF_043638955.1 Bradyrhizobium sp. 31Argb
GCGCGAAACTACTTCGCCGTCGTCGCCATTGCCGCCACTCTGCTCTGGATAAGGTAACTGTCCACACGGCCTAGCCGGTCACGGCCGAAAGCGGAAGGCGTTGCCGTGCCGCATTCACCGTTTGGTCGGGCTCCGCCGTGACGCGATCACGACGCCGGCCAGCACCAGCGCGTAGCCGATCAGGTGAAACGGCTGCAGCGCCTCGCCGAGCAGGAAGATCGCCATCGCCGAGCCGAACACCGGCACCAAATGGAAGAACGGCGCGGCCCGGTTCGGTCCGATCATCGCGATGCCGCGGTTGAAGAACAGATAGGCCAGCGCCGAGGGGAAGATCAGGACATAGGCCAGCGTTCCCAGCGTCAGCGCGTCGAACTTGAGCGTGGCGCCGGTCAGATATTCCCAGATCGAGCCGGGCACCAGCATCAAGGCTCCGCAGCCGGTGGTGAACGCGATCAGCGAGAGCTGATGCGTCACCGGGCGCCGCATCATCAGCGCGGAATAGAGTCCGAACGACAAAAGCGCGGAGGCGAGCATCACATCGCCGCGGTTGAAGCTGATGGAAGCGAGCGCGCCGAGATCGCCGCGCAGGATGATGGTGAGGACGCCGGCCAGCGAGAGGGTGATGCCGGCGAGCTGCGCGCCGGTCAGCCGCACGCCGAACAGCACCAGGGCCCACAGCGCCACGAACAGCGGCCCCGCCGACTGGATCAGGAGCGCGTTGAGGGCCTGGGTGTATTGCAGCCCCCAATAGGAGATCGCATTGTTGAAGGCGAAGCCGGAGAGCGAGAGCAGCAGCATCAGCGGCAGGCGGGCGCACAGCGCCGGCCAGTCCTGCCGCAGATGCGGCCAGGCAAAGGGCAGCAGGATGAGGCAGGTGCCCGACCAGCGCAGGCAGGACAGCGTCAGCGGCGGCACGTGATTGCCGACATAGCGCGCGATCACGATATTGCCGGCCCAGAACAGCGAGGTCAGGCTGAGCAGCAGATAGGGCTGGTTGTTGAGCCAGGCGATCGCGGAGCGGCGTGTGGGAGCTGATGCGGACGGCAAGGCGCGGAGATCGGTCATGCTATCAGCCCTTTTTGCCGGATTCTCCCCGTGCGACAAGACGCTCCGGAAGAGAGCAGCCATGCGCGCTGCCGCTGGCGCGTCATGGAAGCGACATATGCGATGCTGAACTGCAAGGAATCATCGGAGAGACGGATGGGCGTGGACCTCTTGAACGTCGAAGGCCTCAAGGCGCTGCAGCCGCAGGAGCCGGTCGTGATGGTGAACCTGATGCGCTTTCGCGAGCGCTCGCTCGATGGCGACGGCTCGGGCTGGGACGCCTATCTGCGCTACAGCGCGCTCACGGTGCCGATGATCAAGGCGCGCGGCGGCACGCTGCTCTGGACCGGCAATGCCAAAACGGTCGCGCTCGGCCGGCCCGACGGCAACCAGTGGGATTACCTGGCGCTGGTCTATTACCCCGCCGTCTCGGCCTTCATCGACATGATGACCTCGGCCGATTACGAAACTCTCTGCGACCCCCACCGCCGCAACGGCTGCGCCGAGCACGTGATCATCGCGACCAGCGAGGCCTACAGCAAGTTCAAGGTGGGGTAGCCAGTAGCCCGGGTGAAGCGAAGCGTAACCCGGGGCATCTCCATCAGCGTCTACAGGCGGTCCCGGGTTACGCTGGCGCTCCACCCGGGCTACGCTTGGGTGGCAGAACTTACAGCATGATGAGGTGAGGTTGGAGCGGTGACGGCACCTTCTCCCTCTCCCCGTTCTTACGGGGAGAGGGCCGGGGTGAGGGGCTCTATCCGCGAACACGGCTGGCAAATGTGTATGCGGAGACTCCCCCTCACCCGAAATTCAAGCGGAGCCTGTCATCGGGCGGCGCTTCGCGCCGACCCGTTGGCTTGAATTTCGACCTCTCCCCGCACGCGGGGCGAGGTGCAACCGAGCTCGCTTCTCCATCGCGGCAATCATCATGCTCTAGGCCGTGTGGACTCTTGGGATTCTCAAATCAGATTGAACGTGATTCAAGGCTTTCTTTTAGGAGGA
>NZ_JBEGDB010000541.1:0-2031 GCF_043638955.1 Bradyrhizobium sp. 31Argb
GATACGGACCCGTACGTCCGGTGGTGTGGGAGGGGCGAAGCCGCGAGGCTTCCCCCTATCCCGATCCGCAAGCGGAGACGTGGATTGCTTCGCTCGCTCGCAATGACGGCTGCGTAGGGTGGGTTGGCGAAGCGTAACCCACCGAGAGCCGCGGGAAGAAAGTCTTGTAGGGTGGGCAAAGGCGCGTCTATCGCGCCGTGCCCACCATTGAGCACTCCGCTCGCAAGGGTGGGCACGCTGCGCTTTGCCCACCCTACAAGTATTGCGACCCTACAACTCACAATGTGCAGCGGCGCTGCGTCCGCATCTGCTGCTGCTCGGCCATCGCGGCGGTGAAGGTCGGGACCGGCTTGCTGACGACCTGGTAGGTTGAGGGCCATTGCATCGGCTTTTGCTGCAGGTCCTCATTCCAGATCTGGCAGATGCCGGTGTTTTCCCAGCGGATCACGTAATAGCCGGCCTCTGCGGGCCTGACGGCGTAGGCCGCAACAGCGAAGCAGGTGGCGAGGCAGAGGGCGGTAGCGCGACGCATGACGTATCTCCTGTCGAATTGTTATTTGGCTGCCTCCGCGATCGGCCGAGGCGCCGCCGATCTTTTGTGATCGTTTGTGGCGTTATTGGTACGGCAAGAGCGTGCTCCCTCGAAATCGGGAGGCCGCAATGATTTCATCAACCGTATTTTCACCGGCTGCTTCGCGCGGCGGTATGTTGATCCTCCGCTCGTTCGTCAGACCACAGCCAATCCGCCAGTTCCTGCCACGGCCGCAACGACCAGCTTCCCGCAGCTGCGCCCGATGGCGACGCCAGCACGAAGATGACGGGGAATTCCGGCAGCGGAGCTTGCCGGCCTAGCGCGATCGCTGTCGTTGGTCGTTCGTAGAACAGGGATGCCGCCTTCTTGCTGGTGAACGCGATGGCCTTGGGCTGATAGATCAGCATCTTCTCGCAGAACGCCGGCACATCGACAGGGAAGGCGAGCGCCCGGTGGTCCATCCCCGCGCCCGTCTTGCACATGTCGGTGAAGCCGATGCCGAGCTCGAGCAGCGCCGGAAATTCATGCGGCTCAAAGCGGCGCGGCGTGATGCTGACCTGATGCAGGGTCCGCCAGAAGCGATTGCCGGGATGCGCGTAATAATGGCCGAGGTCGGCTGACCGCTGGCTCGCGGCGGTGCCGACGAAGACCAGGCGCAGATCGGCGGCAAGCTGGTCGGGCAGCCGTTCGCGCGGAGCGGGCGCACCGCTCATGCAGCGCGAAGGTGTGCGACGCCCTCGATCTCGATCAGCATCTTCGGATCGGGCAGCGCCACCACCACGCAGGTGGTGCGCGCCGGATAGGGCGCCGGCCCGAATGCCTCGGCATAGAGCCTGTTCATCGTGGCGACGTCGGAGGCGCGCGTCAGCAGCACGTTGACCTTGGCGAGATCGCCCACCGTCGCGCCCGCTTCGTCCAGCACGCGCTTGAAGTTGGTGACGACGTTGGCGAACTGCGCTTCGAAGGTGTCAGGCAGTCCGCCGTTGGCGTCGAAGCCGGGGATACCGGAGATGAAGAGGAGATCGCCGACGCGGGCGCCGAACGAGAGCGGCGGCGCCTTGACGCCGGGCGGGGGAGGGAAGTGTTTTATGGACATGGGGCATCCTCGCGTGGTCGTTGGACAGATGAGATGCAGCATAGATCAGTGGCCGGCATGAGCCAACGGATCGCGCGAATGCATATCCGATGATCGGCCTCTCAATATGCGGGACGAGCGGCCGCGCGATCCAGGCAGCCGGCTCCTCAGGGCAGCCTGCAAAGACTGTCTGGACCGACGACACAGTCACAGATCAACGAGTGTTGCCGCTCTGCGATGGTGGGGAAGAACTAGAGCGTCGGTTCTGATGAAATCAGAGCCGACGCTCTAGATTCTTGTTTTGACGCGTTTTCTTCACGCGAACCGGTGTCCACTTCGCTCGAAAACGCTCTAGGGTCTGTTGGGATTCAGGATTCTCATTCGTGCTTGGCTGTGATTCAAGCTTTGGATGGAACGATTCGTT
>NZ_JBEGDB010000542.1:0-2022 GCF_043638955.1 Bradyrhizobium sp. 31Argb
TGCAGTTCACCGGACAGACCGCCGCGCAGGGCGGGTCCGTGCAATGCATGCAGGCCATCGAGACCGAACGCTCGCCAGGCTTGCCGTCATTGATGGTGACGACGCGGCGGCGGTTGATGCCCCAGGGCACCTCGTTCTCGTTCTTGCACGCGGTGACGCAGGCGTTGCAGTCGATGCAGCGGTCCGCGTCGCAAAGGAATTTCATGCGTGCCATCGTCTGTTCCTCTCACGCGGCCCGGATCTGGCAAAGCGTCGCCTTCGGCTCCTGCATGCCGGTCGCAGGGTCGTAGCCATAGGTCGTCAGCGTGTTCACGCTTTCGCCGAGCACGATCGGATCGGCGCCTTTCGGATATTTGCTGCGGAGATCGGCGCCCTCGAACCAGCCGGCGAAATGATAGGGCATCCAGGCGACGCCCTTGCCGACGCGCTCGGTGATCATCGCCTTGACACGGGTCCGCGAATTACTCTCGGCGCCGGTCACCCACACCCAGCCGCCGTCCTTGATGCCGCGCTCGGCGGCGTCGGCCGGGTTGATCTCGACGTACATGAACTGCTTCAGCTCGGCGAGCCACTTGTTGGAGCGCGTCTCCTCGCCGCCGCCTTCATATTCCACCAGCCGGCCCGAGCTCAGGATCAGCGGGAACTGCTTTGAGATGCCGCGGTCGACGGCGGCCTTCTGCACCGAGAAGCCGATATTGGGCATGCGGAACTGCTTGGCGTCGGGCAAGGTCGGATAGTCGGCAACCAGATCCGGACGTGGCGTGTAGATCGGCTCCCGATAGACTGGTATCGGATCGGGCAGGTTCCAGGCGATCATGCGCGCCTTGCCGTTGCCGTACGGCGAGCAGCCGTGCTCGATCGCGACCCGCTGGATGCCGCCGGACAGATCGAGCGACCAGGACACCGTATCGGGGTTGGCCGAATTGACGCGCCGGATGATCTCCATTTCCTGCGGCGTCAGCTCGTTGTCCCAGCCGAGCTTTTTCAGCACGCCCAGGGTGAATTCGGGATAGCCGTCCTTGATGTCGGAGCCAACCGAATAGGAGCCCTCGGCGAGGAGATTGTCATGATCCTCCCGCTCCACCTCCTGCCCATTTTCCATCACCTTGCGTTTTACGACGCGCTCGACGCCGAACCGCGCGCGGAAGCTGCCGCCGCCGTCCTTCACCGAAAGATTGTTGTTGTAGAGGATCGGCGTGCCCGGATGCCTGAACTCCGGCGTGCCCCAGCATGGCCATGGCAGGCCGTAATAGTCGCCGCCGACCTCCGGATCGTCCTTCGGCGCCCGCAGCGTGACCAGGTCGAACTTGGCCTGGTTCTTCATATGGGCCTTGAGCCGCTCCGGCGATTGCCCGCAATAGCCGGTCGACCAGCCGCCGCGGTTGATCTCGCGCAGGATGTCTTCCGCCGACACCGAGCCGTTCTCGACCTTGATGTTCTTGAACATCAGGTCGGCAAAGCCGAGCTTGCCGGCAAGCATATACATCGTGTCGTAGTCGTTCTTGGATTCGAAGATCGGCTCGACGATCTTCTCGCCCCATTGCAGCGAGCGGTTGGAGGCGGTGCGGGAGCCGTCCATCTCGAAGCTCGTGCAGGCCGGCAGAAGGTAAGCGCCGTTCTTGCGCTCGGAGACCACCGACCACGCGGTCGGATAGGGATCGCACACCACCAGCAGCTCGAGCTTCTCGATGCCGCGCACCGCTTCCGGCATCCGGGTGATGGTGTTGACGCCATGCCCCATGACGAACATGGCCTGCACCGGGTTGGGCTGGCTGATCTGGTCCTTTGGCAGCAAGGTCGCGTCGAACCAGCGCGTGCTCGGAATGCCCGGTGTTTCCATCAATTGCTTGCTTGGGAAGCGCGACTTCATCCAGTCGTAATCGACTTCCCACACCCGGCACCAATGCCGCCAGGCTCCCTCGGCAAGGCCGTAGTAGAGCGGCAGCGTCGTCACATCGAGGCCGAGATCGGTCGCGCCCTGCACGTTGGTGTGGCCGCGGAAGATGTTGGCGCCGGCGCCGG
>NZ_JBEGDB010000543.1:0-1962 GCF_043638955.1 Bradyrhizobium sp. 31Argb
CGCCCACCGGGTCACCGGAGGCGGTCGCCCGCCTCCGGTTCCCACAGAACGTAGCGTGCGGATTTACCGCACTACGCTCTTCGGCGGTTGGTTCACAGCACTGCTAGCGCCTGCAGCTTCCCGTATGGGAGGCGCAGTTTTGGTGTCAGCAATGGTGTCCGCTCTTTGATTTGGTTGAAGGCATCCCAAGTGAGACGACGGCCTGCCCAGCTGCGGCTGCACAACATCTTGCGCCAGTAACGCTCGACGACCCGATAGACTTTTACGAGGCTCCGGAGATTTCCAGCGACGCCGTAATAAGCATAGTGGCCGCGTAGGACGGCGTTGATTTCGCTGACCTGTTCACTGATCGTTTGATGTCGTATTCGCTGCATTAGCTCTTGCAGAGACGTAAGGCTGCGCCGTAGCCGAGATTTCTCGGTGCGCATCCCAACCTTGAAGTTACCTTTTCGGTTTCGCGTGCAATAGAGCGTCAGACCCAGGAAGTAGATAGTTTCCGGGCGGTTCCTGCCGCGTTTGCCAGCGTGTCTTTGCGCGAACCGACCAAACTCGACCAACTTGGTCTTGGTCGGCTCCAGAGTGAGGCCGAACTTCCCCAACCGTAGACGCAAGGCATCCTGTACGCGGATGGCGTCCGATCGATATTGGAAACAGATCACAAAGTCATCGATGTAGCGTACCAGTCGGGCTTCGCCCCGCAACCGGCCCCTCACCACGCGTTCAAACCAGAGGTCGAGAACGTAATGAAGGTACACGTTGCTCAGCAGCACGCTAATCGATCCACCTTGCGGGGTTCCCTGCTCGCTCGGATGAACCGCTCCATCTTCCAAGACGCCCGCTTTCAACCAACGCCGGATCAAGCTGATCAGGCGCGGATCGCCTACTCGATGTTCGACAAACCGGAGGACCCAATCATGATTGAGACTCCCGAAGAAGTTCTTCAAATCCGCCTCCAGCACCCAGCCGATCATGCCGCCGGCGATGACCTCATTGAGGGTCGCCAAGGCGTGATGGGCGCTGAGCTCCGGCCTGCCGCCGAACGAGCAGGGTAAGAAGTCCTGCTCGTAGATGGCGGACAGCACCTCAGCCGTGGTGCGTTGGAGCGCCCGGTCGGCGACAGTTGGAACCCCGAGGGGGCGCTTCTCCGTCTTGCCAGGCTTGGGGATATAGACCCGCCGAATGTTAGGCGCGCGATATCCCTGGCGGTGGATGGATTGGAGCACCGGCTCTATCCAGCCCTCGAAGCTCTCCTTCGCCGCCTCCACCGTCTGACCGTCCACCCCGGCGGCGGATCGCTTCGGAATCTTTGATAGATTCTCCAGCACCCGGTCGCGCGTGATATGATGGGCCAGCGAGGTGAAGCGGAGATTTGGCTCCCTTCGAGCTTTCACTGCTATCTGTTCAAGTTTCGTTTCCATGGTCAGCTGATCTTCTCTTTGAATAGAAGGCCGTAACTCCCGTTGCATGGAGCCCATGTCGCCCAAGAACAATTCAACTACCGCTGACCGCTTCCCCGTGTGGCCGGCTCTCCCGTCCTCGGAGTACTATCAGTCAGTATGACTTCCACCCGGTCATCAGACCCTTCTCACCTCTTCGGCTTGGCAGGTCCTACAAGCGTGCGCTTGAACCGGATGGATCTCCCTTGTTCACGTCAACGCCTTTGGTTGCATGCTGGCGGTACGAACCCCGGGAGCACCTTAGACTGCTCGCGTTCGCGCGGTCTTTGGTTCCGCCTTCCCCGTTACGGGAGAGGGTCAGCTACTCCGATCACGATCGATTTCGGGGCTATTTTCCCGTTCACTTCATTCCGGCCTACAACCTCCCTGTCTACGCTTCGCAGCGGCCGTTACCGGACGCCACGCAAGACTTGGTTCGCGGCTGCTCGCTAGGCTTTGCCGCGGCCGTCATCGCAGACGGCAGACTTCAACGCGCTTGCAAGGCGCAACCCGCACAGATCCGGAC
>NZ_JBEGDB010000544.1:0-1960 GCF_043638955.1 Bradyrhizobium sp. 31Argb
GTCACTTTGGCGTAGAGCTCACCAGGCCGCCGCCCAGCGCGCGCACTTCAAAACAAAAAGACAACTGTAATGCTAGATCGCGTCGGAACCTGAGGAGCTCTCAGCCGGTCATCGCCCGGCTTGGCCGGGCGATCCAGTATTCCAGAGACGGCAGTGCTTGAACCGAGAGGCCGCCGTGTACTGGATGCCCCGCTTGAAGCGGTGCATGACGGCGGAGTGCGTCGTTGGCAATCGAGCTGTCCTCACGCCGGTTGCTTCCGTCGCGTGCGGCCTTTATCAAGTTTGCGGGTCGATTGAGGGCTGGTTCTGGGCATTTTGGGCGCATGCGTTTCACCTCCCTGGTCGTCGAACTGATCCGTGCCCGGCCCCGGCTCGTGGTCTGGATCGTGGTGCTGGCGCAGGCAGCGCTGTGGCTGCTGGTGCCGCTCTTGATCTATCGCAGCCCGCCCGGCGACGTCGCGACCGTGCTCGCCTTCGGCCGGGAATATCAGGTCGGCACCGATCTCGGCCCGCCGCTCGCGTTCTGGCTCGCCGACATCGCGTTCCGCGCCGCCGGCAATCACGTTTTCGGCGTCTATCTCCTGGCGCAGATTTGCGGGATCGCGACCTTCGTGAGCCTCTATCACCTCGGCCGCGCCATCATCGGCGGGCAGCAGGCGGTGCTGGCCGTGCTGCTGACGATGACGGTCGCCGCCTTTTCTTCGCCCGGCCTCGAGTTCGGGCCGCTGGTGTTGGCACGGCCGTTGTGGGCGCTCTTGCTGCTGCATTCCTGGCAATTGTTCGGCCAGAACCGGCGCAGCGCCTGGTTTGCCTGGTCGATCGATTGCGGCCTGTTGTTGCTGACGACGCCGGTGGCGATCGGGATGATCCTGTTGGTCGCGGCCTTTGCGCTGGCGACCGCGCGCGGACGCCGCACGCTGGCATCGCTTGATCCGCTGTTCGCGCTGCTCGTGGTGATCGTGCTGGCGCTGCCTTATTTGATCTGGCTGATGCGGTCGGATGTTGTGACGCTGCCGCCGCTGCCTGATGTCGCGGATTTGCGCGCGCGGGTGATGCGCTCCGGCGTCCTGCTCGGCGGCCTGGTGGTGTCGATGGCCGGCATCGCGCTGCTGCTCGCCGTCAATTCTCCCTGGTTCGCCCGCAAGCCGGAGGAGGCGCCGATCATCAACCGGCCGCCGCTCGATCCCCTGGGACGGCAGTTCGTCTATTTCTTCGCCTTCGCGCCGGCGCTGATTGGTAGCCTGCTCGCCGGCCTGTTCCGTCTCGACCACGTGGTCGGCGGCGCCGGCGTCGCGCTGCTGCTGTCGGGATTGGCCGTGATCGTCAACGCCGGCGATTTCATCCACCTCTACCGCCAGCGGTTCCTACGCTCGGCCTGGGCGGCGACGATTGCCGCGCCGGCCTTGGCGGTTCTCGCGGCGACGCTGTTCGTGCCCTGGACCGGCACAGCCGAAGTGCGGACCTCGATGCCGGCCGCCTCGATCGGGCATTTCTTCGCCGACAGTTTTGAGCGGCGCACCAACCAGCGGCTGCGCGCGGTGGCCGGCGATCCCGAGCTTGCGGGCCTGATCGCGATGGACCCGCAGCGCCCGCATCTGTTGCTGGAAGGAAAGCCGCGGACGCCCTGGCTTTCGCCGGCGAAGTTCAACGAGACCGGCGGGCTGATCGTCTGGCGCGCGTCCGACACATCGGGCATGCCGCCGCCCGAGATCGCGCAACGTTTCCCCGGACTGGTGCCGGAAGTGCCGCGATCGTTCGAATGGCTGGTCAACGGCCGTCAGCCGCTGCTCAGGATCGGCTGGGCCATCGTGCGGCCGAAGGGGTAGGTGAGAAGCGGTAGGGTGGGCAAAGCGCAGCGTACCCACCATCTAACGGCGTGCTCGGAATGGTGGGCACGCTGCGCTTTGCCCACCCTTCTGTAACGGGCCTGGATCAGTCAATCCCTTTTGCGTCATCCGCT
>NZ_JBEGDB010000545.1:0-1949 GCF_043638955.1 Bradyrhizobium sp. 31Argb
AAGGCTTCCTCCTAAAAGAAAGCCTTGAATCACGTTCAATCTGATTTGAGAATCCCAAGAGTCCACACGGCCTAGCTGGCCGCAAATCGCGGCATTTTGCTCCAGGTCGGCCAGTTTGGCCGCAATTCGGCCTAGAGGCGGGTTTTTAACCCTTGCTTGACCATGCCTGTCATGGTTCCGGCCCGCCGGACCCCGTTCAGGTTGCGGGTGGGAAGTCCAAAGGTTAGTATTTTAACGATCGCTTCAAGGCATAAAGGCTGACTTGGGGTTGCCCGAAATGCCTGGTGGGTGTGGAGCTTGGACTTGAATCACCGCACGCTGGTTCGCGCGCTTCTGGCCTCGGCTGCCCTTGCGGCCGCTGTATTGCTCGCCGGTTGCAATAGCGACGACATCTCACTCGCATCGAATGCCAAGGCCAACCAGCCGGTGCCGCCGAAGCTGGTCGCGGCGATTGCCGAAAAGGACATGGATCTGCAGTCGCCGATCCTGGTCCGCCTGTTCAAGCAGGAAGCCGAGCTCGAAGTCTGGAAGCAGGACCGCTCCGGCAGGTTCGCGCTGCTGAAGACCTATCCGATCTGCCGCTGGTCCGGCGATCTGGGCCCGAAGATCCGCGAGGGCGACCGCCAGGCGCCGGAGGGCTTCTATACGATCAGCCCCGGCCAGATGAACCCGCAATCGGCCTACTATCTCTCCTTCAACACCGGCTATCCCAACGCCTTCGACAAGGCGCTCGGCCGCACCGGCTCGCAGTTGATGGTGCATGGCGACTGCTCCTCGCGCGGCTGCTACGCGATGACCGACGAGCAGATCGCGGAGATCTATTCGCTCGGCCGCGAGTCCTTCTTTGGCGGCCAGAAGGCATTCCAGTTGCAGGCCTATCCGTTCCGGATGACGCCGGTGAACATGGCCAAGCACCGCAACAACCCGAACATGCCTTTCTGGAAGATGATCAAGGAAGGCTACGACCATTTCGAGGTGACGAAGCAGGAGCCGAAGGTCGACTTCTGCGAGAGGAAATATGTCTTCGACGCCGCCAAACCTGCGGGCGCTACCCGCGATCCGGCATTCGATGCGTCCGCCAAGTGCCCTGCCTATGTGATCCCGGACGAAATCGCGAGCGCCGTGCGCGAGAGGCAGCAGCAGGAGGCGGCCGAAGTCGCCAAGCTGATCTCCAAGGGCACGCCAGTGGCGCGGATGAACACCGGCATCGATGGCGGCATGAACAAGATCTTTGCCTCCAAGCTGCCGGAGGGCAGTACCGGCCTCTCCGAGGGCGGCGACAGCCAGAGCCTGGCGTCGCTGCAGTTGGCGCGTGCGCCCGGCACGATCCCGTCCACCGTCAATCCGCCGAAGCCGAACCTGGCGCAGCCCGAAGAGCCGGTGGTGGCGGTGTCGTCGACCTCATCGACCTCGTCGACCAAGGTCGCTTCCGCGACGCCCGCGACGCAGTCAGGCGAGCAGTCGGAAGGCTTCTTCTCCAGCATCGCCCGCAAGGTCGGGATCGGCGCCACGGCCGACGCCAACGCCGCCGCCACCAGCGTGCCGCCCTCCGCACCCGCGGCGGCCGCGAAGCCGAAGGCGGTCGAGGCCAGGGCTGCCGACGCCAAGGCTGTTGAGATCAAGGCTGCTCAGACCAAGCCGCAATCGGTCGTTCGCGTCGCACCGAAGCCCGACACCAAGCTCGCCGCCGTCAAGCCGACGCTCAAGCCGACCGTCACCGATGCGCCGGCGACCTCGACCGCCGCAGCCGCGCCGGCCGCCAAGGACACGCAACTCTCCGGCTCGCAGCCGATCGTGCAGCCGAACTCCTTCGACGGCCGCTTCGGAGCGATGAAGTAGGCGCGGCGCCGCGAGGGCCAGCGCTTCCTCTGTCGTCATTGCGAGCGCAGCGAAGCAATCCATGCCTCGGCAAGCGGATCGGGATAGGGGGAAGCCTCGCGGCTTCGCCC
>NZ_JBEGDB010000546.1:0-1938 GCF_043638955.1 Bradyrhizobium sp. 31Argb
GTTCTGGCAGGCTTCGACACCCGCCTCGATACGCCGCCTATCTCAGTCCGTCATCACCCAGTTTCCCGCATAGCTCCAGGGCGACAAGTGGATTTTCTGCCTGACGGTGGGCAAGATTGTCCCGCGAATCAGGAGAGACGGTGAGCAGACGAACCCGTCGGCACCACGCACCAACAGCTTTGCATAACCTCCCCAAACTGCGCCCCCGAAAGACGGGCGTCGATGGCGAGGGCGTTTAGTCGCACCTGAAGCGTTTGAATCTCACGCGGCGTCAGGGTGTAGGCATGCCGCTACCTTGTTGCAAATCAATGCTCAAGACTATTATCAGAGTCGAAGCCTTGCCCGAGCGCATGAGAGGGGTGCTAAATGATGCTGATGGCTCTAACAGAGCTGCCGAAATCGAACGCGACTGATGTCACCTAACTTCCTGCAACTTCGTCATCTCCGCTATTTCTTGGGCATCGTGGATGCCGGTAGCTTTACGAGGGCGGCAGGCATGCTGCACGTGGCGCAGCCCGCCCTCAGTCAGCAAATGACTGCCCTTGAAGCTGAGCTTGGCGTCGCACTGCTCCGGCGCGGTGGACACGGCATTCATCCAACCGTCGCAGGCGAACTCTTCTACCGTGAGGCGGCCTCGATCATTGAGCAGGTGGAACAGCTGGGCCGCATGGTCCGGTCAGTGGCAGAAGAACCGGAAGGCTTAGTAAGGCTTGGCATGTCATCGGGGTTTGCGGCGTGCTGGGCTAGCGAGTTTATGGAAGCCTGCAGGGTGCTGCTACCGAAAGTGCATCTCCGTCTGGTTGCGGGTGACATTCTGCGCATGAGATCGCTTATCGCATCACGTGCGATCGATATCTGCTTCCTTTTGGAAGATGAGCCTATTCAAGGCTTTACTCGACAGCCGCTTTTTCATCAGCCACTATCGATGGCAAGACTACCGTTTGCGGAAGATGTAGCGCATACCATTTCGCTCGAGCGGCTGGCTCACGTTCCTCTTGTGCTGCCGACACGACCCAACGGAGTTCGCAGCGCGCTGGACCGGGCATTCCAAGGGGCCGGTTTGACTCCCAACTGCATCGCGGAGGTCGATACGTTCGCCAGTGCGCTCTCCTTGGTCAAGGCTGGTATTGGCAATGTGATCGTTCCAAAGATCGTCTTCCCGGACATACCGGGACATCGCGATCTGAGGCTAATCGCCATAGATCCGCCGATCCATGTGACAGGATGCCTGATCTATTCCGGCAATACTCCGCTCGTCTCCGCGGCACAGGCGGTAGGCGACCTCCTGGTAACCCACGTGGAACTGGCGCTTCGGAAGAAAGAAAGCTCATTGTGATAGCAGCGGCTTCGAGGGACACTGGTATGAAGCCCAGCCTTGCGCGAAGAGACACGCTCGATCCCAATCCGGCAAACGAGTGCAGGAAGCGAGTTCCTCGATCCGCATGACGCCGTGCAAGTACTCAGTGTTGCGCCGCGTGTCCGTCCGCATTGGCCGCGACTTCGGTGGCGATCTCATCAGATGCGAAGGCGATATGCTCATCGCTCGGCGCTTGCTATTGCAGTATTCCGAGCGCGTGCTGGTCGTACGCATACGACGAAGCTTACGATTACCCACATTTTTTGAGGTGCGCTGAGTCGAAAAACTTGAGTCGCCAGAAAGGCTTATGATTCTTTGATGAGCACCTGATTCGAGAAGAGGTGCTCTATGGGACTGACTTCACGCGCCCGGGATAAGGCGCATCCGTTGGCGTCTGACGCGGTGACCTGGTTTGACCGTGAAGCTGCGCTGTGCGAATTCCAGGACGCTCGGCTTGGCGAGAGATTTCGCATGCTGCTGAAGCAGATTGGTGGAGACATCGGACAGAGCATTCCGATGGTTTGCCAAGACTGGGCGAATACCAAGGCGGCCTATCGTTTCTTCTCCAATGAACGAGTAAG
>NZ_JBEGDB010000547.1:0-1936 GCF_043638955.1 Bradyrhizobium sp. 31Argb
GAACCGCCGGATACGGACCCGTACGTCCGGTGGTGTGGGAGGGGCGAAGCCGCGAGGCTTCCCCCTATCCCGATCAGGGCGATGGGTTTCGCTGCGCTCTACCCATCCTACGGGATCGTCTCTGATGCCAGCAGATTGCCGGTGATGTCCTCCATCCGCTCGAACATCAGGTCAGGGCCGAGCGCCCGAAGTTTTGCCGGCGCCGCATAGCCCCACGCTACGGCGCCGCAGGCGATGCCGGCGGCGCGGGCGGCCTCGATGTCGCGGGTTTCATCGCCGATCGAGATCGTTTGCGATGGAGCCAGATCGGCGCGTTTGACGACGCGGCGGAATTTTGCGGCCTTGCCAAAAATGGATGCGCCGCAATCGAACCAGGAGAACAGTGCGGCGGCCTCGCCAAGCAGCCGGCGAGCGTTCGTCTCACTGTCCGAACTGACCAACGCCAGTTGCAGACCGCCGTCCTTGAGTGCGCGCAGCGTGGTCTCGGCGCCTGGAAACAGCGCGATGTCGGCCAGGTGCTCCGCCTTCAGCCGCCGCATATGCCGGGCGATCATGGGTATCTTCCACATCGGCACTTCAAGCCGCGCGACGATCTCCCGCGAGCCGGCATGCCGCAGCTCTTCGACGTCATCATCCGCGACGCGGCGAAAACCGAAGTGGTCGGCGACGTCGTTCACATTGCGCAAGAACCAGGGAAAGCTGTCCGCAAGCGTGCCGTCGAGATCGAAGATGACGAGGGAGTAGGGCATAGGGCGAGGAAGCAGGGAAAGCGTGAGAAAGCTATTGCGCTAGCATATTACCATCGCGTTTGTGGATCGATGTGGCCAGACGGCTGGACATATGGTGACAATCTCCAGATTCGCTGTTGATGCGTTGTAAGCTGCGGCAATAATGGATGTGCCCATTCCGGTTATCGTACTACCATATAGGGAAATGAGCACCGCCGGTACGGCGCGATTCCTGTCAGGAGTCTACTCTGTGATTTTGTCGATCGCATAACTTTCAAAAACCTCGCCATGGTCAGCAAATTTGAATTTAAGCGGGCAGCAACGCAAGCCATCCAGAACATAGTGAAGCATGGCGACACAGATATCTTCCCCTTTCCGTTCGAAAATCATGCGTTCTTTGACAAGCAAGTGGAGATTATTGATCTCGTTGTTGAGTATGACGACAATTTCGAAGAGTACCTCACTCGTTTCTCTCCTTTGAACGTGAGTTCGCTCACGCCCGTTACATATTCGGGGTTTCGTTGGGCAACTCAAATCGATCCCATTTGGAACGCGCATTTCCTCGCCTGTGTCTTAGCGCTCTCAAAGAAGATGGAGGAAGCTCGATCGCCAAAGTCGGACAAGGTTGTATTCTCATATCGAAATCAAGTTGATCCGAGAACAGGCGATCTTTTCGACCGCAACTTTGGGTGGTTCCAGTTTATGGAGCACTCGCTGAAGCTATCCTCCGAATTCGAATTTGTCGTTGCATGCGATATCTCGGAATTTTATCCCCGACTTGGTCATCACAGATTGGAGAACGCGCTCAAGCAAATCGCCGGCGATACGCCGTATCCCAAACGGATCATGCAGTTTTTGAGCAATTATTCGAATACGAGGTCGTTTGGTCTTCCGATAGGTGGCCCGGCCGCGCGGATTCTATCGGAAATCACGATCAATCAGATTGATCGTCTACTCATTGGCAATGGCATAAAATTTGCTCGATTTGCCGACGATTACCATCTGTTCGCTGGATCGCGGGAGGACGCATACCGGCATCTCATCTTTCTGTCAGAGAAACTCTTCGACAATCAAGGATTGTCGCTCCAGAAATCGAAGACACGAATCATGACTTCTGGGGAGTTCAGAGCTACTGACCTGCCACTGAACTTTCATCCAGCAGCGGTTAGAGTCTCAGGGTTTTGTACGCCAAGTGGCGCGGGTGGAGC
>NZ_JBEGDB010000054.1:0-37044 GCF_043638955.1 Bradyrhizobium sp. 31Argb
TGCCGATCAACCCATCCTCGAAGCCGTCTCGGCCAAACTGGAAGGCAAGACCGAGCGGCAAAAGAACGCGCACCCTAAAGGTTCACTGGCCTTCGCCGCTTGGGTCATTGCCCGTCTGGGCGGATGGGACGGCTACTATGGCAAGCCCGGGCCGAAAACGATGCGCCTGGGGCTCGAAGCCTTCCAGCGCATCAAATTTGGTACCAGTCTGGCGCTCCGCGATGTGTGAATCGGACAGCCGCAGGCGGGGCGAGGTGGAGCGGAGTTCGCTCCCCGATCGAGAACAAATATCGCTAGGCGGAAAATGCCGGAACCGGGCCTGCCCTCACGCAAACGAGCCTTGTGCTTTGCGGCCAAGGCAGGCAGAACAATCTGATGCACCAAGGCAAATCCGGAGCTTACATCGGTGGCTGACAATCGGCCTGCGGCCTCGATCGAGGCCGTCGAAAGCGGTCTCGCCGCGCAAGGCTATATCGCGAGCCGGCAAATCGCGACCGCGGTTTATCTGTCGCAAGAGATCGAGAAACCGATCCTGGTCGAAGGCCCCGCGGGCGTCGGCAAGACTGAGCTGGCGAAGGCGATCGCCACCTGGCGCGGCATGAAGATGATCCGCCTGCAGTGCTACGAGGGGCTCGATGAGGCCAAGGCGCTGTATGAGTGGAAGTATGCAAAACAGCTCCTCTATACGCAGATCTTGAAGGACAAGCTCGGTGAGGTGCTGGGCGGCGCGCAGACGCTGCATCAGGCGCTCGACCAGCTCCACGCCTTCGGCGATGTGTTCTTCTCCAAGGAATTCGTCGAGCCGCGGCCGCTGTTGCAAGCATTGGAGCAGCCGGCGGGCTGCGTGCTGCTGATCGACGAGATCGACAAATCGGACGCCGAGTTCGAGTCGCTGCTCCTCGAAATCCTCAGCGATTTCCAGGTCACCATTCCCGAGCTCGGTACGGTTTCGGCGATCGCGCCGCCGACCGTGATCCTGACCTCCAACAGCGAGCGCGATCTCGGCGACGCCCTGAAGCGGCGCTGCCTGCATCTGCATATCGGTTTCCCCGAACAGAAGCTGGAAGAGCGCATCGTCGAGAGCCGCGTGCCCGGCATCTCGCAGACGCTGCGCCGACAGATGGTCGGCTTTATTCATGAAATCCGCACCCTCGACCTGAAGAAGCTGCCGTCGGTGAGCGAGACCATCGACTGGGCGCGCGTGCTGGTGCTGCTGCAGGCGACCGAGCTCGACCACGAGATCGTCAGGGATACGCTGAACGTCCTGCTCAAATACGAGGCCGACATCGAGGCCGCGCGGCCGCAGTTCACCACCTTTATCGCCAAGGCGTCGCGGCAGGGCGTGTTCGGGTAGACGCCATGCGCGAGAACCTGCATCGGTTCCTTCGTGCCGCGCGCGGAGCCGGGGTCCGGGTCTCGCCCGCCGAAAGTATCGATGCGATGCGCGCGGTCTCAAAGGTCGGCTTTGCCGATCGCGGCGTTCTGCGCGACACCTTCCTGCTGACGCTCGCCAAGTCGCAGGACGAGAAGCGCGCGCTTGGCGAATGTTTTGATCTGTTCTTCAGCCAGCCCGAGCCGGCGCAGGATACGGCGGAAGAGAACAAGGCAGACAATTCGGAACAGGCGGATTCCGACGCCGGCTCCGATTCTTCGAGCGAAAGCGGCGGCGGCGAGCAAGCCGAGAATCTAGGCCCCCTCGCGCAGATGCTGCTGTCGCAGGATCGCAACGCGATATCGGCGGCGATCGCCAATGCCTCGGGCGCGGCCTCGCTTTCCAACATCCGATACTTCACCCAGCGCGGCATCTTCTCGGGCCGTATCCTGGACGCCATGGGCATCCAGCGCCTGCGCGACGATCTCGACAATCTGACCGCGACCAACCCGGCGCTGGCCGAACGGCTGCAGGCGGCGCTTGACGGATTGCGCGGCACCGTCCGCGACACGGTCTCGCAGGCGCTTCTGCTCTACGGCCGCGAGGAGACCGAGAACCTGCGCAACGAGATCCTGCGGAATGCGCCGCTCGCCCGGATCGAGCCGCGCCAGGTCGAGCAGATGCGCGCGCTGATCCGCCAGATCGCCCGCCGCCTGCGCGAACGCTACTCCAAACCGCGCAAGCGCCAGCGCCGCGGCCATCTCGACGTCCGCCGCACGCTGCGGCGAAACGCGGCCTGGGGCGGCGTGCCCTTCCTCACCGCCTGGAAGCGCAAGCACCGCGACCGGCCGAAGATCGTCGCGCTCTGCGACGTCTCCGGCTCGGTCGCGCGGGTGTCCGATTTCTTCCTGCTGTTGATCCACTCGCTGCACGAAGTGGTCGACGACGTCCGCTCTTTTGCCTTCTCCGGCCATCTGATCGAGGTGAGCGACATATTGGAGGAGAAATCGCCTGAGGCGGCGATGGCCGAGATCATGTCCAAGGTCGGCTTCGGCTCCTCCGACTACGGCAATTCGCTTGCCGATTTCGAGAAGGGCTGGATGGACGCGATCACGCCGCAGACCACCGTCATCGTGCTCGGCGATGCCCGCAGCAACAATCTCGATCCGCGCGCCGACATCCTGCGCCGCATCGCCGAGCGCTCGAAACGCCTGGTCTGGCTCAACCCCGAAGGACGCATGACCTGGGGCTTCGGCGATTCGGAGATGCCGCGTTACGCGACCTTCTGCAGCGTGGTACGCCAATGCGCCACCGCCCAACAGCTCGAGCGCGCAGTGTCCGATATCGTCGCGACGTATCAGTAGATCGGGCCTTGTAGCCCGGATGAAGCGAAGCGTAATGCGGGGTCTTTGCCGGCCGGCACGAGTGGTCCCGGATTGCGCTTCGCTCCATCCGGGCTACGGGCTGGCTGCACATGTGAGGCGAAGCCGGAGCAGCCTCACGCGTCGATCGCGTCCTTGATGCGTTTACGGGTCAGAGGCAGGTTGCGCAGGCGTTTGCCGGTGGCGTGGGCGATGGCGTTGGCGATCGAGGCTGCGGCGGGGCCCTGGCCGGTCTCGCCGCTGCCGAGGAACGGCTGGCCGGGGCGGTTGATGATGTGGACGTCGATGCGGTCAGGCACCGCGTCGAAGCGCAGGATCGGATAGGTCTGCCAATCGACGCTGGTGATCCGCGTGTCGTCGAAGCTCACGCTCTCATACAGCGTCCAGCTCATCGATTGCATGATCGCGCCCTCGATCTGGTTGGTCAGCCCGTCCGGATTGACAACCTGCCCGGAATCGACTGCTGCAACCGCGCGCAACAGCCGCGCGCGCCCGGTCTCGCTGACCACCTCGACTTCGGACGCGATGGCACAATAAGCCGCAAGGTTCTTGTAACGGGCGAAGGCAAAGCCGTAGCCGCGACCGGCTTGCGGTTTCTGATCCCGCCTCCAGCCAAATTCCTGCGCGGCCTTTTCGATGACATCGCGTCCGCGCCGATCCTCGAGATGCCGCAGGCGAAACTCGACCGGATCGGCGTCGGCGAGCCCCGCAAGCTCGTCCATGAAACTCTCGATCGAGAACACGTTGTGATAGGCGCCGAGCCCGCGCATCGCCGAAATCCGCAGCGGCATCGCCGGAATGAAGTGATGCACCACGCGCGCGTTGGCAAACGTGTAGAGCGGGATCGCGTTGCGATCGCCGCCGCCTTCCGGCAAGGGCAACGGTTTTGGCGGCGGAACGGCAAAGGCCTGCGCCATGTGCTGCGCGGCAAGCAGCGTGCCCGCATTGCCCGGCCGCATCGAATGGGTGTTGCTCCACACCGCGAAATTCCAGTCGGCGATGCGGCCATCGGCGTCGAGCGAGGCCTTCAGCTTCGTCACCATCGCCGGCCCGAACGGCTCCCAGGCGTGTTCCTGCTCGCGCATCCATTGCACGCGCACGGGCCGGTCCGGCAGCGCACGCGCGATCAAGGCGGCGTCGGCCGCGACATCGTCGGCGCCGTTATGGCCGTAGCAGCCGGAGCCCTCGACATGGATCAGGCGGACGCTCGCAGGCGGCATGCGCAGCATCTCCGCAATCGCCTGGCGGTCGGGGTACACGCCTTGGGTGTGCGTCCAGACCGTCATCGCGCCTTCGACGAAATGCGCCACGGCGCAGGATGGCCCGATCGAGCCATGCGACTGATAGGGACGGGTGTAAATGGCCTCAATGGTCTTTTGGCCGGAGACGGAAGGATCGCTGCGATTGAGGATTGTGGAACCCTGGGAGGGCAGGCTGGTGATCACATTGAGCAAATCATCCTGCTTCGGCAGGCTCGGGCTTTCCTTCCATTTCGTGGCGGCGGCGAGCGCGTTCATCGCCTTGACCGCCTGAAATTCCTTGTCCGCGACGACGGCGAGGAAATTGCCATCGCGCACGACCTTGACGACACCGGGCAGTTTCTCGACGGCCGAGCCATCGCATTCGACGAGCTGCGCGCCGCAGCTCGGCGGCCGCACCACGCGCGCATGCACCATGCCGGCCAGTCGCATGTCCTGCACATAGGCCTCACCGCCCGTGACCTTTGCCGGGATGTCCACGCGCGGCACCGGATGGCCCATGATCTTGAAGGTCGCGGGATCCTTCAATTTCGATTGCGCCTGCGCCTGCACATGGAGCATGTCGGCGGCAACCAGTTCACCGTAAGTGATCCGCCTGCCATCCGGATCGACGACCGCGCCGTTATCGGTCTTCAGGCTCTCGGCGGCGAGACCGAGCCGCCTCGCCGCCTCCGCGACCAGGAGTTCGCGCACCTGCGCGGCGGCGTTCAGGATCGCGGTGCCGGAATCCTGCATCGAGTGACTGCCTGCGGTATAGCCCTCATTGGCCGTGAGTTGCGTGTCCGCGGTGACGACGTGGATCGCTTCGAAGGGAACGTCGAGCTGTTCGGCGGCGATCTGCTGGAACGCCGTCTTGAATCCCTGCCCCAGTTCAGCCTTGCCGGTGAAGGCGGTGATGCGGCCATCGGCGTCGATGCGGAGCCACGAATCAAGATAGGGCGCGGTCGCGAGGCTGCCCGGACGCTTTGGTCCCGCAACCGCCGGCGCCCCTTCTTCCGCGAATGCGCGGCCTAGCGAGAAGCTGACGATGAGGGCGCCGCCACCCTGCAGCACGCGGCGGCGGTCGAGGATGACAGGCGCATTCATTGGCCGCTCCTCTCGTTTGCGGATGCATCCGCCGTATCCATCAGTCGCGCGGCGCGATGCACCGCGCGCAGGATGCGCATATGGGTGCCGCAACGGCAAAGATTCGGCTGCAACTCGGCACGGATCTCGGCGTCGGTCGGTTTTGGATTTCTGAGCAGCAGCGCCTGCGCCCGCATCATCATGCCGGCGATGCAATAGCCGCATTGCGCGGCCTGCTCTTCCATGAATGCGCGCTGGATCGGCGCCGGCGCGGACACGGTGCCGAGACCTTCCAGCGTCGTCACCTGCTTGCCTTCGAGCAGCAGCAGTGGCGTCACGCAGGACAGCACCGCCTTGCCATCGACGATGACGGTGCACGAGCCGCATTGGCCGAGCCCGCAGCCGAACTTGGCGGCGTTGAGTTTCAGATCGTCCCGAAGCACGTAGAGCAGCGGCGTATCGGGATCGGCATCGATATGATTTTCCTGGCCGTTGACCTTCAATGTCATCATGGCTGGTCTCGCTGCGAAGGGTCGGCCGGCGCATCGCGCGGGCCGGCGGACGTCTGGAGAAGCGCGGTCTGGGTGCGGCGCGCATCCGCAATGGTCTTTTCAACGTCGGCCCAGGGCGGCTCCTTGCTGAAGCGCGCGCGCAGGTAATTGAGGAGCGAAGCGACCTGCGCGTCGGTCATGCTGGCGGCGAAGCCCGGCATGATCGGACTGCGTTCGCCCGCCACCGCCGGGACGCCGGCCAAAATGATATTGGCGAGGTTGCGGGCATCGGGGCTCGTGACCGCGGTGCTCAGCGCAAGGTTGACGCCGCCATAGGGCAGCGGCCGGCCGGATTCATGGCAGGCAGCGCAGGCCGCAGCGTAGATCGCCCCACCCGTCGGGTCTCCTTGTGCAGGTGCCGATTCGGCTTGCGCGAGCACAGCAACGCGATTGCGTTCCGGCTTCGGCGCGCCGGAAACGTCGGCCATATAGATGGCGATGGCGCGCACGTCGCTGTCGGGCACCGTGGAAAGGTTGCTCACGACCTCCGCCATCGGCCCGCGTGCGGTGCCATGATCGGGATGCCAGCCATGGCGCAAATAAGCGTAAAGCGACTCCGCATTCCACGGCACCGGCGCATGCGCGCGGTCGTTAAGCGCATAAGCACGCCAGTTGTCAGCCTCGCCCCCGGCAAATTGCGCCCTCACGCGCTCGGCGCCCAGCGCATTGCGCGGCGTGTGGCAGGCGCCGCAATGGGCGAGGCCGTCGACCAGATAGGCGCCCCGGTTCCATTCGGCGCTCTTTGCCGGATCCGGCTGGAACGTCTCGCGGCGCAGGAACAGCAGTTTCCACCCCGCGATGATCGGCCGCTGGTCCAGCGGAAAAACGAGTTCGTTCCGCGGCGCCACGGCATGCACGGGCGGCCGCGTCATCAGGAACGCATACAGCGCCCGGTCGTCCTCGTCGGTGACATTGGTGAAGTGGTCATAGGGAAAGGTCGGATAGAGATGCTGGCCCTCGCGGTTGACGCCGGTGCTCATGGCACGCCCGAACGCAGCTTCCGACCATCGGCCGATGCCGGTCTGCGGATCCGGCGTGATGTTGGAGGAAAAGACCACGCCGAACGGGGTCGGCACCGGCAGGCCGCCGGCAAAATCCTGGCCGTCCCGCCGGGTGTGGCAGTTGTTGCAATTGCCGAGCGCGGCGAGTTCGCGGCCGCGCTTGACCACGGCTGGATCGAACGATGCCGGTGACGGCGGCTCGATCGCGGCGATTGCCGGCCGCCACACCATCGCAAAGGCCGCCGCCGCGCCCACAACCAGCGCGACAGCGACAATGCCTGCGATGATCCGTGGCGATCTCGCCATGCCGGCCATTTGAGTTTGTGGTTGGACCGTGTTTTAACACGGATATCCCGGCATCGTTCGCCGGCGGGGCCCCCGATCACCGCTTCTTGACTGCGTTTGAAACCGACATGGATTCTGTCCTCAACCGAGCGTCCGGCGACATCAGGGATGCGCTTGCCGTGCTCAATTCCGTGTTCGGCCTCACTGCGTTCCGGGGCGCGCAGGAAGAGATCGTCCGGCATGTGACCGATGGCGGCAATTGCCTGGTGCTGATGCCGACCGGCGGCGGCAAATCGCTCTGCTACCAGTTGCCGTCGCTGCTGCGCGAGGGCTGCGGCATCGTGGTCTCGCCGCTGATCGCGCTGATGCGGGACCAGGTCGCGGGCCTCACCGAGGCCGGCGTCAACGCGGCCGTGCTGAACTCGACGCTGTCGCCGCAGGAAGCAGGCGAAGTCGAGCGCCGGCTGATCGCGGGCGATCTCGATCTGCTCTATGTCGCGCCGGAGCGGCTGGTGACGCCGCGCTGCCTCGGCCTGCTGGCGCAGGCCAAGATCGCACTGTTTGCGATCGACGAGGCACATTGCGTCTCGCAATGGGGCCATGATTTCCGGCCGGAATATATCGGCCTTTCCGTGATCGCTGAGCGCTTTCCCGACGTGCCGCGGATGGCGCTCACCGCGACCGCCGACGAACTGACGCGCGAGGAGATCGCCGAACGGCTTTCGCTTGGCGACGCGCCGCGCTTTGTCTCGAGCTTCGACCGGCCGAACATCCGCTACGAGATCATCGACAAGGTGAATTCGATGACGCAGTTGAAGGCGTTCATCACCGAGCGCCATGCGGGCGAAGCCGGCGTGGTCTATTGCCTGTCGCGCGCCAAGGTGGAAGACGTCGCGGCCTCGCTCAGCGCGGCCGGCATCCCGGCGCTGCCTTATCACGCCGGGCTGGAGCCCAGCGTGCGCGCACGCAACCAGGATCGCTTCATCAACGAGGACGGCATCGTCATCGTCGCCACGGTTGCTTTCGGCATGGGCATCGACAAGCCGGACGTGCGCTTCGTCGCCCATCTCGATCTGCCCAAGAGCATCGAAGCCTATTACCAGGAGACCGGCCGCGCGGGACGGGACGGCAAGGCATCAAGCGCGTGGATGGCTTATGGCCTCTCCGACATCGTGCAGCAGCGCCGCATGATCGATGAGTCCACCGGCTCGGATGCCTATAAGCGCGTCTCGATCGGCAAGCTTGATTCGCTGGTGGCACTGGCGGAAACCGTGGGCTGCCGCAGGCGGCGCCTGCTGGCCTATTTCGGCGAGATGCAAAGGGAAGAGAATTGCGGCAATTGCGACAATTGCCTGTCGCCGCCGCGCGTGCGCGACGGCAAGATCCTGGCGCAGAAGATGCTGTCCTGCGTCTATCGCACCGGCCAGCGCTTCGGCGCCATGCACCTGATCGACGTGCTGGTCGGCCGCCTCACCGACCGCGTCAAGCAGTTCGGGCACGACCAGCTCTCGGTATTCGGCGTCGGCCGCGAGCTCAACGAGAAGCAGTGGCGCGCGGTGCTGCGCCAGCTTGTCGCCATGGGGCATCTTTGGGCCGACGGCGAGGCTTTCGGCGCGCTGAAGCTGACCGAGAGCGCGCGCGGCGTCCTTAAGGGCGAGACCGAGGTGCTGCTGCGCGAGCAGGCGGAAGGCGCGCGCAACCGCGCCATCCGGTCCAAGTCGCGGCGCGGCGAGCTTGCGCCTGTGGCGGCCGGCCAGGGCAAGGCCGCCAATCCCACGCTTCATGCCGCGCTGCGCGCCTGGCGTTCCGAGGTGGCGCGGCAGCGCAGCGTGCCCGCCTATGTCGTGCTGCACGATTCCACCATCGACGGCATCGCCGCCATGCGCCCGACGACGCTCGACCAGCTTCGCGGCATCGCCGGGATCGGCGACAAGAAGCTCGAGCATTACGGCGACGACCTGATCGCGCTGATACGGGCGACCGAAGGGTGAACGCCCGATCTCAGCGTTAGGCGGCGACATTCCCGTTTGCTATGGTGACAGCCATGCACGAATTGGGCCTTCAGGACTTGATCAAGCGGATCGGCGCCGAGCACGTCAGGCGGCGGCTCAACGACGAGACCGAGCATGAGGCGCAACTGTTCGGCCAGGGCACGCTGTTCTTCAACCTGGAGAACTCGTTGCTTGCGCCGGGCGTCATCGCAACGGCGCTGAAAATTGCGGGGCTATACGGCCGTGCGCGGCAGAACGCAGACCGCGTGTGCCTCAGGCGGAACGAGCTTGCCTCGACCGTGTTGCCCAAGAGCTTTGACGGTTTCACCATGCTGCATATCAGCGACCTGCACGCCGACATGAGTGCCGGCGCCATGCGGCGGCTGCCCGGCATGGTCGCAAACCTCGCCTACGACATTTGCGTCCTGACCGGCGACTATCGCGGCCAGACCTTTGGTCCCTTCGACAAGAGCCTCGACTATCTTGCGCCGGTGATCGCGGCGCTGAAGCCGCCGGTGTACGGCATCCTTGGCAATCACGACACGATCCGAATGACGCCGGCGTTGGAAGCGATGGGAATCCGGATGCTGTTCAACGAGTGCGAGGTGATCCGGCGCGGCGATCAAGCGATCTATCTCGCCGGCGTCGACGATGCGCATTTCTATCGCGCCGACGACATCGGCAAGGCCGCCGCGCCGATTCCCGGCGACGCCTTCTCGATCCTGCTTTCGCATACGCCGGAAGTGTACCGGGCGGCGGCGGCCGCAAGCTTCGACCTGATGCTGAGCGGGCATACCCATGGCGGCCAGCTCTGCCTGCCCGGCGGCATCGCGATCAAGCTGGAAGCAAGGCTGCCGCGTGCCTTCGGCGCCGGCGCCTGGAGTTACGGCAAGATGGCCGGCTACACCTCGGTCGGCGCCGGCACCAGCCTGCTGCCGGTCCGCCTCAACTGCCCGCCGGAGATTACGCTGCACACGCTGCGACGCGCGGCATGACGCGCCATAGGCGGGCGTGCCTGCGTCAACGAGCCGCCTTCTTCGCCCTCGCGCTCTCGCTCGCGGTGCAGGAGATCAGGAGCGTGTAGCCGCGGGCGGCTTTCGCGATCTCGGCGGTTTCCTTGTTCGGGTCACGTTGTGTGGTGGCACGATACGCCACCGCGCTGTTGTCGAGGAAATCCTTGAGGGCACCGGTCTTGATGGCGAAGTTGATGTTCTCGGGAATGTTGCCGGTCGCCTGCGCCACCTTGATCGCATCGAGCTTGCCCGAGACTACGCCGACCAGGGCGCCGGTGAAGTCGAGCAGCGGACCGCCGCTGTTTCCTGGCTGCACCGCGGCGCTGATCTGCAGAAAGCGGGTGTCGTTGAACATGCCGCTCATCGAACTGACGATGCCGGTGGTGACGGTGAAATCCGACGTCAACAGCCCGTGATAGGGATAGCCGATCGCAATCACGCCGTCTCCGGTTTGCACCGAATACTCCCGGATGGTCGCGACCTCCTTGAACGGGCTCGGTGCCTGTAGCAGCGCCAGGTCATTGGTTTCGTCGCTCGAGACCAACCGTAGCTTGATCGGCGCTTCGCCGCCGAGATTGCCGTTGATCTCGTCGCAGCCACTGATGACGTGGTTGTTGGTGACGATGTGTCCGTTGCCGCTGACCACAAAGCCGGTGCCGGTCTTGTTGACGGGCTTGGCCTGCTTCGGCGGCGCGGCACTGGGCTGCGCCGGCGCAGCCGTCGACGGTGCGGCGGCCTGCTTCGGCGGTGCGACCGCGAACTCACCGGCATTGGCGAGCCCGTTCTTCCTGACGCTTTCGACGCAAGTGACCAGCGCGGGCAATAGCTGCGCGGTCTGGTTCAGGTTGAACTGGAAGAGCTGGCCCTCGGCGAACGCGCTCATCGTCCGCGCCTTGCGAAATTGATTGATCAGCGACGAATTGAGCGGCATGTCGACCGCCACAAGCTGTGCCCCAAGCGGCCGCCCATACACGTTGAAGGGCTGCTCGCCGTCAAAGGTCAGCGTCATCGGAAAGGATTCGCCGGCCGTCAACCGCCAGCCTTGATGGGAAAATCCCAGGCGCCAATTGCCGCGGGCGTCGATCAGGACCAGAAAATAGATACCGCTCTGGTAGGAGGCACCGGCGGCGCAATGAGTGAAGTTGCCGCTGTTGTCGTCGGTATAGGCGCCGCCCTGCCAGTTGCCTATCGTGATCGAGCCATACGGCCCGCGCGCATGCGACGACGTCACGGACAAAACAACGCACGCGGCCGCGACGACCGCGCTGATCGCAAATCTCATACTTCACTCCCCAGCCAGGGCCCCATCATAGGAAGCTTCGGAACTCATCCGCAAGCTGCACGCGAACGTCGACTGTCGGGCGGCGCAGCCACGCTTAATGTTCCCATTTTGTTCTTAGTGCAAAATCTCGTCAACCACAAAGTGAGGAGCCGTAGGGTGGGCAAAGGCGCACTTGCGCCGTGCCCACCATCAACACTCCGCTCGAAAGGGTGGGCACGCTTCGCTTTGCCCACCCTACGGCTCTCCGTCGCGTCACCCATTTCGGAACGTGTACGCATAACCGTTGATTGCCGGCGCGCCGCCGAGATGGGCGTAGAGCACTTTCGAGCCGGCC
The DNA here is from genome assembly GCF_043638955.1 of Bradyrhizobium sp. 31Argb. Classification (NCBI taxonomy): domain Bacteria; kingdom Pseudomonadati; phylum Pseudomonadota; class Alphaproteobacteria; order Hyphomicrobiales; family Nitrobacteraceae; genus Bradyrhizobium; species Bradyrhizobium sp. 31Argb. Next base: position 11,536 of record NZ_JBEGDB010000054.1, read on the forward strand.
GGAAAGAAGCCCTTCTGCACGAGGTCGATCATGCCCTGCATGGATTTGCCCTCGTAGACGGGATCGGTGATCATGCCTTCCAGCCGCGCGCAGAGCCGGATCGCCTCTTTGGTCGCGTCCGACGGCACGCCGTAAGCCGGATAGGCGTAATCTTCGAGCAGCACCACATCGTCTTCGACGATATCACGGCCGAGCTCGACGAGATCGGCAGTGTTCCGCGCAATCGAAAGCACCTGCGCCTTCGTCTGCGCCGGCGTGAAGGAGGCATCGATGCCGATCACGTTTCGCGCGCGGCCGTCGGCGGCGAAGCCGACCAGCATGCCGGCATGGGTCGAGCCGGTCACGGTGCAGACCACGATATAGTCGAAGCTGAAGCCGAGCTCCTTCTCCTGCGCCCGCACCTCCTCGGCGAAGCCGACATAGCCGAGCCCGCCATATTTGTGCACGGAGGCGCCGGCCGGGATCGCATAGGGCTTGCCGCCCTTGGCCTTCACCTCCTCGATCGCCTGCTCCCAGCTCTTGCGGATGCCAATGTCAAAGCCGTCGTCGACCAGGCGCACATCGGCGCCCATCACGCGGCTGAGCAGGATGTTGCCGACGCGGTCATAGACCGCATCCTCGTGCGGCACCCAGCTTTCCTGCACCAGGCGGCACTTCATGCCGATCTTGGCGGCGACGGCCGCAACCATGCGGGTGTGGTTCGACTGCACGCCGCCGATCGACACCAGCGTGTCGGCGTTGGACGCGATCGCATCGGGGATGATGTATTCGAGTTTGCGCAATTTGTTGCCGCCGAAGGCGAGCCCCGAATTGCAGTCCTCGCGCTTGGCAAAGATCTCGACCTTGCCACCGAGATGTTTCGAAAGCCGCTCCAGCTTCTCGATATGCGTCGGCCCGAAGGTGAGCGGATAGCGCGCGAATTTTTCCAGCATCGTGGTCCCCGTTGATGGCATGGTCTCGATGCGGATTCCTAGCACCGGCCGGCCGAAAGGTGCTCTCTATTTCGACTGGGCACTTTATGCTCTATTACGCCAAACCTGCGCTAGTACCGCCAGTTCTCTCACGAATATGCGAAGTAATGAAAGAATCTTCCATGACTGCCGGGCTCGATCGCATCGACCTCAAGATCCTGCGATTGCTGCAGAAGAACGGCCGGTTGAGCAACGCCGAACTGGCCGACAAGGCCGGCGTCAGCCCTGCCACCTGTCATCGCCGCACCCAGCGCCTGTTCGAGGAAGGTTTCGTGAGGGAAGTCCGCGCGATCGTCGCCCCGCGCAAGGTCGACAAGGGCGCGCTTGTCATGGTCGGCGTCGTGCTCGATCGCTCCACGCCTGAAAGCTTTGCTTCCTTCGAGCAGGCGATCGCGAAACTCAAATTCGTTCTCGACTGTCACCTCGTCGCCGGCGACTTCGACTACTTCCTGAAAATCCGCGTCGGCGACATGGAAGACTTCAACCGCATCCACGGCGAACAATTGATCGCGCTGCCGGGCGTCCGGCAGACGCGAACATTCTTCGTGATGAAGGAGGTGGTGGACAATGCACCGCTGGAGTTTTGACCGTCTACGACGTCGGGCTTGGCTGCAGAACTTAAGCCATTCGCTCGAGGCCCTAAGAAACTTACACGTTATGGAACATTCCCAAGAAATATTTGCATGGCGAGTGCCGGTCCGTGGTGCCAAGTATTAGACGTTTGATGGAGATTCAGCATGCCTAAGCGTCTCACCTTCGCGATTGGAGACGTCCACGGGTGTTTCGACGAACTGAGATCGTTGATCCGCTTCTGCAGCAAATGCGCTGAAGATGCCGACCACGACTTTGTGCTGCTGGGCGACTATGTCGACCGAGGTCCGGCGTCGCGGGAGGTGATCGCCTATCTGATGCGCGAGCAGGCCGCCGCGCCGTCCAGATTTCGCTGCCTGCGCGGAAATCACGACGACATGCTTATGATGGCGGCCAAGCGCGACCGCTCGGACGCCGAGCTGATTCAATGGTGGTCGAACGGCGGCGAGGCCACGCTGGCGGCTTACGGCGTCGACGATCCCTGCGATATCCCGCCGGACCATCTCGCCTGGATCAAGGCGCTGCCCCTCTCTTTTCACGACCATGATCGGTTCTTCGTTCATGCCGGCGTGCGCCCGGACGTCCCGCTCGACGCGCAATCCGAGCGCGACATGCTCTGGATCCGGGGACCGTTCCTGTCCTCGGAGGATTGGCACGGCGCGTTCGTGGTCCATGGCCACACGCCGACCGACACCAGCAGGCCGGATCTTCGCAGCAATCGCGTCAATCTCGACACCGGGGCCTGCTTCGGCGGTCCGCTCACTGCTGCAGCTTTCGGTCCGCACGACATGCGGCCGCTCTATTTCCTGGCCAGCGACGGCTTGCGGTTCACACTGACGCCGCGTCGCGGCGGTCAGACTTAAGGCAAATCGCCGACAAATTTGGAAGCCGAATCGGCCGCATCTCGCCCGATCGCATGTCACGGCAACTTCACTTGCTTCGTGCCGCCACGCAGGCCACCCTCAAATCTTCTTTTGGATTTTCATCAGAGAGAGGGGCTTTACCGTGCGCCTTCCCATCCTCGATCCGACCGAGCTGACCGACGAGCAGAAGCCGCTCTATGACGACATGCGCAAGGGCATCGAACGCCATTTCAAGGGCTTCGTGAACATGCGCGCCGACGGCGCGCTGCTCGGCCCCTGGAATCCCTGGCTGCGCGAGCCGAGGTTCGGCAAACCGGTGTGGGATCTGGTGAAGGCCGTCGCCTCGAACCCGCTGCTGCCGGCACCGGTGCGCGAGGTCGCGATCCTCGTCACCGGATCGCATTTCCGCTCGGGCTATGAGCTCTATGCCCACGTGCTGGTCGCCGAGGCGCGCGGCCTCTCCGACGAGAAGCTCGCCACCATCGTCGCCGGCCAGCGCCCGCTCGACCTGACGCGGCAGGAGGCGGTCGCCTATGACATGGCCTCGGCGCTGGTGAACGGTGGCGTGCTGCCGGAATTGACCTATCGCGCTGCCCTGCAGGAGTTCGGCGAGCACGGTGCAGCCGAGCTGTCCTATCTCGTCGGCATCTACGCCATGGTCTCCGTCACGCTGAACACGTTCGACGTGCCGGTGCCGGACTAGGACGCGCGCCTGGCTAAGCCGATGCCTTTGCCGAGCACATTGCAAGCAGCGACTTTGCAACTGGATCATCGGGGAAGGCAGTCAAGATATCTTCGTAGCGGCGGGCGGCTTGATCGAATTCACTTCGCTCGAAATGTAACGAGGCTTCCCATGTCAAATCGCACAGTCTGGTTGCATTGTCCCGCGCCTTGAGCTCCGGATCGTCGCTGGCCCTGATGCCCAGAAGCTCATAGATCATGAACTCCCGCTTGCGACCCTTGACCTGAACCTTTCTGATCGGCCTTGCCACGATTTCCGGCCCGACGGCCTCGACCACGCTGTCGCTGATGCAGATCGTGGTCCCGAAATTCTTGTTGATGCCCTCCAGTCGTGCGGCAACGTTCACCCCATCTCCCATGACGGTGTAGCTGAGCCGCTCGCTTGAACCGACGTTGCCGACGAGCACCTCAGCGCAATGCAGCCCGACCCGAAGATGCAACGACGGTCGCCCCTGCTTACTCCAGTCCGCATTGAGCTGTTCCATTCGCCTCGTCGCCCGCATCGCGCCGCAGCAGCCACGCAACACATCGTCGTCGCGATGGATCGGAGCGCCCCAGAACGCCATGATGCCGTCACCGATGAACTTATCGACCGTGCCGGACTCCTCCGCTATCGCCTGCGAGACGACTTCAAAATAGTGCGAAAGTTGCGCGAGTAGATCATTCGGCGCCATTTGCTCCGACAGGGTGGAAAAGTCCTTCAAGTCGGTGAAAAGCACCGTCATGAAACGCTGTTCGACACCGAGCGTCAGCGGGGTTCCCGTCTTGATCAGATTCCTGACTATGCCCATCGGCACGAACGAAGAGAAGGAGCGCAGCGACGTCTCGAACAACTTGACGGCGGCTTGGAGTTCCTTGATCTCCTTGATCTTTGATGGCGTCGCGACCCCGTATGAGAACGTCAGGTCCTCGACTGACCGCAAGTCCCGCGACACGCATTCGATCGGCCGTGACAATCTGCGGGAGAAGAAATAGATCAGCAGCAACTCGATGCCGGTGAGAGCAACGATCAGGGCGACCATCTGCTTGTTCGTTCGCTTGAGGGTTCCGATGAAATCATCGGTCGGCGTCAGGGTGATGACCTCCCATGGTTTGCCGAAACTTCCAGGAACGCGGGCAAATGAGGCGCTGATTTCTTCGCCGCCCTGCGGCGAGCGGAAGAGGAAGTCGTCGCGATTGGTATCGCTCTGTAGCCGATGGGCTTCACGTACGTTGCCGTCGTCAATCGTATCCAGCCTGGCCATTTCCAGGCGGTCGTTCTCCAGTCTCACGCCTTTCTTCGGGTCGGGATAGGCGATGATCGTGCCCTCGGTCGGATTGGCGATCACAGTGGTGCTGTGGGGGCTGGCGCGGTGGCTGGTGAGAAACTGCGACAGCACGTTGAGCGTGATATTTGCGGAAGCACAGCCGACGAACGCATCGTCCTTGACAACAGGCACTCTCAGAATGATGACCGGAAAGCCGGTGTCTGGATTCGGCCGAGGCCCCTCGATGATCAGTGCGCGGCTATCCTTCGCCGCTTGGTAGCCCGCGAGGGTCCTGATGTCCTCGATTGTCGGAAGGTCATAATTCCCTACGACGTGAGGCCACGTATCGTAGAACGTGCGGTGTCGGACCCGTCGCGGTGAGCCGGAGAAGCTGTCGATACAGGCGGAATGCCAGTTCGCTGTCGCTGGAATTTTGGGATCGGAGCGCCGGCGGTCATCGTCGATCCGGGTCACAACGCGATGATAGCCATCCTCCAAACTGACATAGACCGCGTCGATCTGCGGCGCCGACGTGAGCGCTTTGAAGAGCAACTCGCGGCTCTCCTCCTTCTTGAAGGCCTCGGGATCCTCCGCGGCGAAGGAGGCGAGCAACTCGAGCGTGGCCGCGACCGGATTGATCAGGCTTCGCGCGTCATCCATGCTAGCCCGCCTGGTCTTGGCCACGACGTCGTTCAGCGTCGCATTGATCGTGGCCGAGTTTTGCCAGTAGTTGTAGGCGAGGATGAATATCAGCGCGGGAATGCTGAGGAGGACGAACAATCCCGACATCGCCGCGCTCAGTCGCAGCGCACCGACTGCGCGCGCAATCCGGCGATAAAGGATCCGGCCCAGCAGGATCGCGACAACGACCGCACGGAACGCCCACACTCTCGGATCTCGCATCTGCGATCGCCATGTTTCATCGTCAGACGCATAGATCAGCCCTTCCGCGAGTTTCGCTTCACGCAACATGCCGAGGTCGACATAAGCGCGAGCGATGGCGTTCCAGCGCGCGGTACTCTGATGACCGATTGCCGTGAGATGCGGCTCGATCAGCAGCTCGGTCCGTGTTGCCTCGAACAGGAGCGCCTTCTGACTTTTTTGCGCGGAGTACTTGCGTCGTATCAGATCGGCGATCTCCTCCTTGTGGGCGAGCGCATAGGCCCACCCCTTCAAGCTTGCCGCGCGAAACGCTGCTGCGCGCTCGGGATGTTCTACAATCTGGCGCCTTGAGGTGCAGAGGTTGTCACCGTAAAAGTCGAACCCGTAGGCGCGCGGCGAGAAGGCCATATAAGGCGTGCCGTACTCTTCGAACAGGTACGGCTCATTGGTGCTGTAGGCAACCATCGCATCGGCCCTGCCGCTGAGCAGATCACGCGGATTCCCGGAGTGGGTGATGCGGGGAAGGTCCGCATAGCTGACCCCCTCGTGCTTCAGCATCGCCGCGATATCATCGCTGCCGGGGGCATCCATCAAAGCGTGGCCCTTCAACTCGGACACTGCATGGATGCCGGCGCGGTGCAGCACCAGGATGATCGCCGCGGAGTGCTGAAAGATCACGGCGAGGACGACATTGTTGGCGCGTTCGGCGCTATTGACGAGCACGCTGGTCGTGCACACGCCAAAGTCGGCAGCGCCTTTGGCCACTTCGAGGCCCGCATCGATGCCAGGACCGCCCTCGCGAACCGAGACATCGAGGCCATTGTCGCGATAGAATCCTTGCTCGACCGCGGCGTAATACCCGGCGAACTGGAACTGATGTTTCCACTTCAGTTGCAGCGACACCTGTTCGAGCGCGAGGGCCGGCGTGACCCGACCGAAGACAAGTCCTGCCATGAGGCACAGCGCGAACAACACGTCGCGCCCATGACGCAACATTTGCGGTGCGGACATGTCGAGCCCTGCGCTCATATGTCAGCCTCGCAGGCAATGCCTGCCCTTCAGTCGCGAATTTGCCTCATATAGGCAAGTCTTGAGACAGCAAAGTCTGCATCAAGCCATGCGGCACATCAAGCAAAGCGAGCTGGTGAGGCCGACCCAACACCTTATGGCAGCGCACCAATAATGCGTCAGTGATACTTCTGCTTCTGGGCCCTAAGCCACATTCGAATTGACGCCAGAAATGCCTGCCTCGCGCATGGCGGCTGCAATCAGCGACTCGAACCGAGTAGCGCCACACTTGTAACTCTCACCGTTCGATTTCCGCTGCCAAGCCTGCGGCGAATGGAAACGCGCCTCGCGCCACGAGGCGCCCGAATTCGCCCAAATCCAGGAGGTTTCAGGAGCCATGAACACATCGACAGAAAGCGGACGGAAAGGCGGCCAGTCGGCCATGCACATACCACCGGTCGTGTTGCCGCACGAGTGGGAAGCGGCGCGCAAGCAGTTGCTTGTAAAGGAGAAGGCGCAGACGCGCGCCCGTGACGCGCTCGCCGCCGAGCGCCGGCGCATGCCGTGGATGGCCGTGGAAAAGGCGTATGCGTTCGAGGGGCCCGCGGGCAAGGCCACTCTGCTCGACCTGTTCGGCGGCCGGCGTCAGCGCATCGTCTATCGCGCCTTCTTCGAGCAGGGCGTGTTCGGCTGGCCCGACCACGCCTGCCGGGGCTGCTCCATGGTGGCCGACCAGGTTGCCCACCTCGCCCATCTGAACGCCCGTGATACCACTCTCGTCTTTGTCTCACGCGCGCCGCAGGCAAACACCGCGACCGCGGGCCCGTCTTCAACATAGCCGTTCGACAGATAAAATCGGCGGGCGGTCTCGGTGCTGACAACTTGCACCGATCGTTGCCTCGTTCAGCGGCTCGCGCCTCCAGTGCGCGCAACAGGGCGCGGCTAACTCCCCGAAACCGTGCATCAGGCGATACATAGTTAAGGCCGATCCTTCCCACATCGGTTACTGAACCGACCGCGAGAATGTCGCCATGTTCGATGGCCACCAGCACTGAATTGTCGGGTTGCTTGACCCAAGCGCGGAAGTTCTCATGGGTCTTGTTGCCCAACCATCGCGCCAGGATAGAGGGATCGTTTCGATGGTCAGCTTCGCAAAGCTCCGCGATCGACCACTTCAACACGATACAGCCGGCAATCGCGTCCTCTGGCAAGGCGTCTCGTATTTGCATTCGGCAACTTTGGCATTGAGCCAACACCCCGGCAATAGGTTGCCACTGGCCCGCTTCGGACCGCGCGGTCCAAGTCACCTTCCGCCATGTGTTGGCCGCTCGCCTACAACTGCAACCTTTTTTTGGGAGACTGAAATCGTGCAGTAGCGGGAGACAGTTTGAATGCGCCCTATCGACCAACGCAAGCCGTGGGCGCGGGCATCGCTTCTCGGTGAGCGCGCAAGCACTCGTAAGCCAGGGACCACACGTGGCGCTATCAAACGTAGAGAGTGAATCGCTGGAGACGACGCCGGGATATCGGTTCAAGATCCAGAGCTCCTCCAGTAACATAAAAGTTGTTCTTGCAGCTCTCCTTGGTCTTTCCCTCCCTTTCAACGCGTCGGCGCAGAGCGTCACCAACGCGACGCTCGACCGCATCAAGGCGAGTACCTCGGCGGTCGACAGCAACTTTATCAAGGCAAACGCGACAATATCCAAGGATTGGCCAACCATCGGCCTGGACTACGCGGAAACGCGGTTCAGCAAGCTCGATCAGATCAACACCGACAACGTGAAGAACCTTGGCTTGGTCTGGAGCTACAATCTCGAATCGTCGCGGGGCATCGAAGCAACGCCCGTCGTCGTCGACGGCATCATGTATCAGTCAGCGTCTTGGAGCGTGGTCCATGCCATTGACGCGCGGACCGGGAAAAAACTCTGGTCGTTCGATCCAGGTGTCGACCGGTCAAAGGGCTATAGGGGCTGCTGCGACGTGGTCAACCGTGGCGTCGCCATTTACAAGGGCAAGGTATTCGTGGGGGCCTATGACGGGCGCCTGATCGCGCTCGATGCCGCGACCGGCGCGAAGGTCTGGGAAAAGGACACGCTGATCGACCACGAGCACTCCTACACCATCACGGGCGCTCCACGCGCGTTCAACGGCAAAGTCGTGATCGGCCAAAGCGGCGCCGAGTACGGTGCGCGCGGCTATGTCACGGCGTACGACACCGAGACGGGTAATCAACTCTGGCGCTGGTTCACTGTGCCCGGGGATCCATCGAAGCCGTTTGAGGACGCTTCGATGGAAGCCGCGGCCAAGACGTGGGACCCGGCAGGCAAATACTGGCTCAATGGTGGCGGCGGCACTCCGTGGGACACGATCACGTTCGATCCCGACCTGAACATGGTCTATGTCGGCACTGGAAACGGCGGTCCCTGGAATCGCAAAATCCGTAGTCCGTCGGGCGGCGACAATCTCTACCTCGCCTCGCTTGTCGCGCTCAACGCCGACACAGGCCAATATATCTGGCATTACCAGGAGACGCCCGGCGACAATTGGGACTACACGTCAACCCAGCCGATGATCCTCGCTGACATTGTGATCGACGGCGTACTGCGTAAGGTGATCTTGCACGCGCCGAAGAATGGTTTCTTCTTCGTCGTCGATCGTACCAACGGCAAGTTTATCTCGGCGAAGAACTTCGTCGATGTGAATTGGGCGACGGGATACGACGCCAACGGGCGGCCCATCGAGCTACCGGCTGCGCGCGGTGACGATCCATACGACTCCATTCCCGGGCCAGACGGAGCTCACAATTGGCACCCAATGTCGTTCAATCCCCAGACCGGCCTCGTCTACATTCCAGCGCAGCACCTACCGCTTAGTCTGACGCCGGAAAAGTCGTTTACGCAGAATGCAGCTACGCCGGGAAAGCTTGGCTCCATATTGGGTGGGAATGTCGGCGTCGTTTTCAACAGCACGCCTCCGAAGTCGTCTGCATTTGGACGACTGCTCGCTTGGGATCCGGTGCATCAAAGGGAAGTCTGGCGAGTCGAGCACGTGTCGCCGTGGAACGGCGGTACGCTGACCACCGCGGGCAACCTGGTTTTCCAGGGGACAGCGGATGGCCGCTTCGTCGCCTATGACGCAGCAACGGGAACCAAGCTGTGGGAAACTCCGACCGGCACCGGCGTGGTCGCGGCTGCCGCAACTTACATGATCGATAACACACAGTATGTTTCGATTGCGGTCGGCTGGGGCGGCGTTTTCGGCATTGCTCACCGAGTGACCGAGTACCAGAACCCGGGAACGGTCTATACATTTGCGCTGGGCGGCAAGGCGAAGCTGCCGGAGTTCGTGAAGTATCAGACCGAGGGTCTCCTGCAGGGAGTGAAGTACGATCCGAAGGATGTCAAGGAAGGCGGTGACATCTATGTCGCGGCCTGTGCAGGCTGCCATGGTGTGCCTGGTGTCGACCGCGGCGGCAATATAAGAAATCTCGGCCACGTTCGCGCCGAAGAGATCGCCAATCTGAAGGACATCGTCTTCCACGGCCCGTTCCGCGACAAAGGCATGCCTGATTTCACCGGCAAGCTGACGGAAGCGGACGTTGTGAAAATCCAGGCCTTCATACAGGGTACTGCGGACACCGTCAGGCCGAAGCGCAATTAACTGAGCTGAATAACGCTCAAGCCATGGTGCGTCCGCTGTCAACTCGAACCAAATAGCGCCACACTTGTTACTCCCACCGTTCGATCTCCGGTGCCAAGCTGGCTCATGACCAACGACGAGCCATGAGCGGCGAATGGAAACGCGCCTCGCGCCACGACGCGCGAGAATTCGGCCAAATCCAGGAGGTTTCAAGAGCCATGAACACATCGACAGAGTACGGACGGAAAGGCGGCCAGCCCGCCATGCACGCACCACCGGTCGTATCGCCGCAGGAGTGGGAAGCGGCCCGCCAGCAGTTGCTCGCGAAGGAGAAAGCACAGACCCGCGCCCGTGACGCGCTCGCCGCCGAGCGCCGGCGCATGCCGTGGATGGCCGTGGAAAAGGCGTATGCGTTCCAGGGGCCCGCGGGCAAGGCCAGCCTGCTCGACCTGTTCGACGGCCGGCGTCAGCTCATCGTCTATCGCGCCTTCTTCGAGCCAGGCGTGTTCGGCTGGCCCGACCACGCCTGCCGGGGCTGCTCCATGGTGGCCGACCAGGTCGCCCACCTCGCCCACCTGAACGCCCGTGACACCACCCTCGTCTTTGTCTCACGCGCGCCGCAGGCGGACATCACGCGGCTGAAGGCGCGGATGGGATGGCAGATGCCATGGTTCACCATCACGGACAGCTTCGACGCCGACTTCGGCGTGAACGAGTGGCACGGCACCAACGTGTTCTACCGCGACGATGACCGCGTGTTCCGCACCTACTTCATCAACAACCGCGGCGACGAGCAGATGGGAGGCACCTGGAACTACCTCGACATCACGCCGCTGGGCCGGCAGGAGGTCTGGGAGGACTCGCCCGAAGGCTATCCCCAGACCCCAACCTACAAGTGGTGGAACTGGCACGACAACTACGTCGCCGACGCCGCGCCCGACAAGAAGTGGGTCGAAGTGTCCGATGCCGGAGAGAAGGCATTCCGGAACACGGACGCCGGCACGAAGCCATGAGCCGGGCCTATACCAGTCACTGAGCCCTGCGCCGGGCGGGCGGCGCAGCGGCCGGCCGCAGCTCCATGTTGGAGACGCCCGCGGCAATGTTCAGGCCGGTCTGCGCCTGCACGGACACCGGCTGCAAGGTGACCGTGCGGTCCGAGCCTCCGACCAGGACGTTGGCGCCCACGCCGGCGCCAACTGTGCCGCCGGCGGTCGCACCCACATAGGTTCCCGCCAACGCGCCGCGGCGCAGTGTTGTCGGCGCAAAAACTGCCCATGCCAGTTGGCCGCCGGACGTGGCGCCAATGTCGATTCCGAGCGTGCTGACGGTGCCATCATAAGGCTCGCGTGCCCTGCCCTTCGCCGACGTAAGGATGCAGCTCAGTTGCCGCTGTCCCCCGACGATCATTCCAACCCCAGGTGATATGCTGCAGGTGAGCGTGCCGACCTTCGTTCGCCCGGCCTCCTGTGCCGTGGCCGGGACGATGCCGAGCGCGAGCCCCAGGACGCATGCGGTTGCGAAACCGTTCAGCGTTGTTCTGTTCAGCGTTGCTTTGTTCATAGGCGGCCTTCCATTGACGCATTCCGATGGCCCCTCAACGCGGCCAATATCGCGATGTTCCCGCTCCTCGCAAAGTCGAGATGCAAGTGCGTTCGGAAATCGCTGCGTGAGACATCGCAACCGTGATTGACCTCATTTGCTTGCCCGCGACTGCAAGCTCACGATGAACAGGTGTTCATGAGCGTGACCAAATGGTCACGGAAGTTTCGTTGAATGGCCTTGCCGATCGCCTACGTTTCTTTCGAAACGGGAGGACTTTCCATGAAGCAGTCGCAGCATCTCTTGGATAACGCGGTGATCTGTTCAAAGCTTGCAAAGCGCACAACTGACAAACAGACGAAAACTTACTTCAAGCGCTTGGAAGATTCCTGGAGGGCCCTGGCGCGCGAGCAAGACTGGCTCGATGGAGAAATCACTCCGGTCGAAATATCCAGGCTCGGCCGCCGGACCGGCGTCGCGCAGTCCCTGTCGTGACGCTGAACGGACCGAATCGGCTCCTTGGTCGGCGAGATAGTCATGACCGTCTCGTCGACCAAACCGACGCGAATACCCACTTCCGATATTCGACGGACACATCGCGCGGCTTGGGGCGCTCCATCTGTTGCAGGATCGGGCCCGCCCTCGCAGCGGGCTGCATTTACTCGGTGCTCTCGCCTTGCAGCTCCGCCTTGAAGCCATCGGTGTTTTCGAAATTCACCTTCACTTTGTCGCCGTCGAAGGTCAGCGCCCAGGTCTGGATTTCGCCATGGCCCAGGATCCGGCGCTCCATCACAAACGTATCTTCGTTGGTCCAGCGTCCTCTTGCGGCATTGATCCCATACTGCGCCGGAGGGCTCTTGCGATAGAATCCATCTAGGCCGACCAATCCTGTAAACCGGCCGTTTCCCTTGTCGGTATAGGTCGTGAGGACCCATGAGGAATCCGACTCGTAGAAATTCAGCGTGAAGCTTTTCAACCGCAGCCTGTTGTCGAAGAAATGATACACCTTTCCCGAAACCGCCTTGGCCAGCTCTGGCGTGCCGCCGATGGCGCATGGTTTTTCCGTCGCGGCTCGACGTATCGCTTCAGTCAACAACGCCTTGGCGATGGGATCCTCGAGCAGCGGCTTATCGGATTTGACCGCGTTTGAAATGTCGTCGATCAGCCCGGAGGCCGAAAAGAATTCGGTGTCCCGCAGGGCTCCGGTCATAACGACGATAACATCGAGCCTCGGTATGATGAGGATCAATTGCGAATGCCGGCCGCGCGCCATGTAGGCGCCCTTTTCGGGATACGACCACCACAGGTTTCCGTAGCGGAATCCAAACGTCGCGGCCACGGGCCCGGACTTCGCCCTCTCGACCCATGAAGCCGGGATAAGCTGTTTTCCTTCCCACTGCCCGTTGTGAAGATACAGGTATCCGATCCTGGCCATATCGTGAGGCGCGAGATACAGGCCCGCTTCGCCGTCCGACACACCCTGCGCATCCACATTTCCCCATCGGGCGCTGTGGATGCCCAGCGGTTCGAACAGTTCCTTCTTTGCAAAATCAAGGGCGCTCTGCCCGGACTTCCTGTTGATGAGCGCGGACAGCAGATACGGGTTGCCACCATTGTAGTTGAAACTGGCGCCGGGCGCGCCAGCCATCGGCTGGTTCAGCACGAAGGCTGTCCGATCGGGGCTTTCGTACATCTTCATGATTGTCTCGCCGGGGCGATAGGCCTTCTCCAGCCATTCGATGCCCGATGTCATGTCGAGAAGGCTTTGCACCGTCATCGCCTTTTTCCGGTCATCGACGTCCTGGATTTGCTTGTCTGAAAACAGATCGATGACCGGGTGATCAACGCTATCAAGGTCGCCCTTTTGCAGCTCAATAGCGGTCAGCGTGCCGACGACGCTCTTGGTCACTGATCTCAAATCGTGGCTGACCCCGGCGATGTACGGAGCGTAGTAGACATCAGCTACGATCTTTCCGTGGCGAATGATCGTCAGGCTGTCCTGCTGATAAGTGCCGACGTGCTCTATCAGCCGGACAAGACTCGCCGAGTCCATCCCCTGTTCTTCGGGGCTCGACGTCTGCCAGGATTTTGTCGGCCAGAGGACTTCCCGGGGACCTTCATCGTCAGTTGCCGCAGCGGGCCGGTTGAATGCGCCAAAGGACTGCAAGCTCGCGACTAACGCGACAAGCGTCAGCATTTTGAAACGCATTGGACCCTCCCGGTTCACGCCTGTCGCCGAACTCGGCTTTTATCAATCATAGATTGAAATCCGGGTGAGATCGAGCCCGAATGAACGCAGGCTCGGCTCTTAGCAACCAACCTTCGAATTGACGACGGAAATGGCTTAGGGATTATCAAGTTCGAGCCTCGTAGCCCGGGTGGAGCGCCAGCGTAACCCGGGTGTTTGCATCAGCGTGTGCAAGTGGCCCCGGGTTACGCTGCGCTTCACCCGGGCCCGCCGAACCCGCGCCAAAGGAAAAACTGCCGCCGTTGTTGCAGGGCTTTGGCGCGGTGCCGCCGCTGGTGACCGACATCGATCTGTCGATGGACGATCGCTTTCTCTACGTCGCCTGCTGGGGCACCGGCGAGATGCGCCAATACGACGTCCGCGATCCCAGGAAGCCGAAGCTTGCCGGCTCCGTGCATGTCGGCGGCATCGCGCGCCGCACGCCTCATCCCAACGGAAAGGCTTTCGCCGGCGGTCCGCAGATGGTCGAGATCAGCCGCGACGGCAAGCGGGTGTACTGGACCAACTCGCTCTACTCGAGCTGGGATGACCAGTTCTATCCCGACGGCGTGCCGGGCGCGAAGGTGATGGCCAATGTCGGGCCGCAGGGCGGACTGGATCTCGCCCGCGATTACTTCGTGAGCTTCCCCGATGGCTACCGGGCGCATCAGATCCGCCTTGAAGGCGGCGACTGCTCGACGGACTCCTTCTGCTATCCGTCGGTCTGGAATTGAACGAAGCAGGTTCGCCCATCCTCTGGCTCTGGCTTGGCATCGTCGCGAGCGGCCTCTATCACGGGATCAATCCCGGCATGGGCTGGCCGCTCGCGGTCGCCGCGGGCCTGATGGAGAAATCCCCGCGCGCGCTCGTCAGTGCGCTGTTGCCGCTGTCGGTCGGTCACCTCTTGGCGATGCTGCTGGTGCTGCTGCCGTTCGCGCTCCTGATCGCGCTGGTGGAGTGGCAGCGCCCGATCCAGGCCGGCGCCAGCCTGCTCGTCATCGCCTTCGGCGTCGCGCGACTGCTCAGGCCTCGCCATCCCCGCGCGCTAGCACGGATACCGCCGACACAACTTGGCCTGTGGTCGTTCGCGGTCGCGATCGCCCATGGCGCCGGGCTGATGATCGTGCCGCTCTATCTCGGGCTTTGCCTGCCCTCCGGCATCCATGATGGCCATGAGGCAGCGGCAGGCGTCGTCAACCAGAACCTCGCCATGGCGCTGCTGGTCGCCCTGGTCCACACCGCAGCCATGATCAGCGCCGGCGGATGCCTGGCGTGGCTGGTGTATCGTTATCTCGGCGTGAGGTACGTGGCGAGAAGCTGGTTCAATCTGGAGACGGTCTGGGCGGTGAGCCTAGTCCTGGTTGGGGCCATTGCACTCGCGATCAATCTGGCGGATTGGCACTGAGGAAGCGCCGATTAGGTCAGCCCGGCTGACCAATCCGCAACGCTACTTAACGCTACTTGAAGGCTACTTGATGGACCGAACAGATGGGAGCACTGTTCCCGCCATGCTGCGCCTCGCGCCATCAAGCGATTCGGCCAAACGGATGAACATCATGAGCGCCACGTCGATAAGCCGAATGGTCGTGCCGATGCTGGCATTTGCCATTGCCGGCGTCGTCGCGCTGTTCTTCCTCATTCCTCCCGCGCGGCAAACGCCACCGGTCGACACCAGCTCTGCCACGACTTCTGCGCCTGCAGCGCAGGATTCGGCATCGGGCAAGCGCGATCAGGCACCATCGGCTCTGTCGGCCCTGCAATCGGAGGCTGCGAACCTCGCAACGGCGCTTACCGGCCTGCCTCCCGCGCCGGGTAGCAGCGAGGGCACGCCCGAGTTCGACGTCGTCCGCATCGAACCAACAGGCGAAGCCGTGATCGCGGGCCGCGCGACGCCGGGTGCGACGGTGGAGTTGCTCCGCAACGGCGAACTGCACGATCGCATCGTCGCCGATCAATCGGGACAATTCGCAATGATCCCGCGCCCGCTGCCGCCGGGGAATTACGATCTAACCCTGCGCGTCAAGCAGCCCGACGGCAAGGAGACCGCGTCCAAGCAGAGCGTCGCGGTGGCGCTCGAGCCCGCCGGGAAGGAGCAGCCGATCGTGGCGCTGATAGCGCCGGATAAACCTGTGAAGGTCCTCTCGCAGGATCCGGCCCCGACGCCGGGAGCGGAGCGCGCGATCGTCGTGGAAGCGGTCGAGACCGAGCCGGGCGGAAAGCTCCGTGTCAGCGGTCGCACACACCCCGGCGCCGCGGTGAGGCTCTATCTCAACGACAGCTTTGTCACCGCCGTGACGTCGGACGACAACGGACGTCTCTCGGTCGCGATCAATGCCGGCGTAGCGGCGGGCAATTACCGGATCAGGCTGGACGAGGTGGAGGCTGCTTCCGGCGCCGTCCGCGCGCGTGCCGAGGTGCCGTTCAACGTTCCGGGCACGCTGACGACCGCCTCCTTGCCGGCGCAGGCCAAGCCCTCGGAAGCCGCCGCGACCAAGCTGGCCGCTGCCCAGACGACCGCTCCGTCCGACAAGGGCTCACCCTCCGCCGTGGTGGTGCAGAAGATCACGACCGCCACCGTCTCCCGCGGTGACAGCCTCTGGCGCATCAGCCAGCGCGCGTTCGGCGCAGGGCAGCGCTATGCTGTCATCTACCGGGCGAACAAGGAGCAGATCCGCAATCCCAACCGGATCTATCCCGGCCAGATCTTCGTCGTGCCGACGCACTGAAACCGATCGAGCATGATCCGATTGGACGGAATCGGATCATGCTCTAGCGATGAAAAGCGGACCGAAGGCCGTCGGACACGCGCTGAACTAGCACCGTCCCCGCATCGAGCACGCCTGCGACCAACAGCAGCCCGTGAATCATCCCTGGCCAGCAATAGTGGTCGATCGGAACCCCGGCGTCGCGGAGCCTGGCGGCGTACGCGTTTCCCTCGTCACGCAACGGATCGAATTCGGCAGTGATGATCAATGCCGGCGCCAACCCCGCGAGATCAGTCGCGTAGGCAGGTGAAACCCGTGGATCGGTGCGATCGATGCCTGGCGGGAGATAAGCATCATACCAATCGAGCATATCGTCTCGCCGCAATCCGTACGTGCCGGTCCCAAGTTCTTGCCAGGATTTGCTCGATACCGTCGTATCCAGGTTGGGATAGAGCAGAACCTGCATGCTCAAGGGCAACCCTTCGGTTCTTGCCTTCTGTGCGACCCATGCCGCGAGCAATCCACCCGCACTGTCGCCTCCCACTGCGATGCGTCGCGGATCGACATTGATTTCAGTTGTACGGCTCAACCACTGTAGCGCAGCCCAGACATCCTCATTCGCCGCCGGGTAGGGATGCTCCGGAGCTAACCGGTAGGCCACCGACACGACCAGGCAAGCGGCGCGGTTTGCCAGCGCAGCAAGAGCGGTATCGTAGTTGTCCAGACTTCCAGCGACAAAGCCGCCGCCGTGACAGTACAGCAGCGCTGGCGCAGGAAGCGCGAGTTCTCGCTGGGGTATATAGACACGTGTCATCAGCTTACCGGGAGCACCGGGAATGAAAGCTTCCCTCATCCCGATTGGCTCGGGCGGGAACCCGAGTTGAGCGATGCTGGTCATTCTCGCGCGTACAGCGGCGATCTTTTCGCCAGCGGAAAGGGTCGTCCCCAATGTTAGCGTCCCAGCGGCGTGCAATTTCGCCAGAAGCTCCGCGACTTGTGGATCGAGAGTGGCATGCGTATTACCGTTCACTCGCGCTTCCTTCATATGGTGGTGAATGCTCCGCGCGGTACGCCACGCAGTGAGGCGACGATAATCCAAGGCTCAAAGGATTGTGCGCGAAAAAGCGTTACCGCCGTAGCGTGTTCCGGATCATGATCCGATCAATCGGATCATGATTTCATCGCTTTGCCCGCGCATGATCTCCGCGCTAACGCTTCGGACTTCTCGCTTGAGCATGATCCGGAACAGTGGAGACCGGTTTTCCCTCGCGACAAACGCGAAGCGTTTGCGCGGAGATCATGCTCAAACAAAGAGCTAGAGCGGGATGACGCTTCGAAGAAAAGTCATCACCTCTAGGCGAAACCGGTTTCCACTTTTCCGGAGCATGCTTGTCGTGCCGGGAAAGTGGCGCGGCTCATTGGCTCGATGACTTCAGGAAGGCAATTATCTTCGCCTTGTCCTCGGCAGAACGGACTCCAGTATAGGGCGTCATGCCGTTGCCCGGCACCAGGGCATCCGGATTTTCGATGAAGCGTCCGAGCTTGTCTTCGTCCCACACGAAATCAGCAGATTGCATCGCCTCGGAGTAGCGATAATTCGGCAATGAGCCAGCCTTCCGGCCGACGATGTTGTGCAGATGCGGACCGACGCGATTGTCACCCTCTTTCGTGGTGTGGCAGGTTCGGCAGGAATTGTTGAACAATTGCTGTCCCGATACGTCCGCGCGCTGCGCCATCGGTTGCCCGGAAGCAAATGACGCGAGCAGGAACGTCGTCCCGCCGAGAGCCTTGATGAACTGCCGCTTCATTCGCTTGACCTCGCGGTGAGACAATGGCGCCACCATCACCGGGATGGTCTGCCGTCAACGCCCGAACGCTTCGATAGGTCCGCGCCGCCATTGATCGCGCAGGCCGAGTCGGCGCAACGTGAGGGATGGCTTTTCTCACTGCAAGGGCTGGCGCTGACAATACGAGAGGGACGTCCGTGCGCTCTACGCCTTGATATCGACGGCAACAGCGTCGCGTTCGACCTTGTTCTTGGCCGCGAAAACGTCAAGGACGGCTTCGTTGATGATACGAGGAGGGGCCTTTTCCATCTGATGGGCGAGAAGCTGAACCCTCGCCTTCGTCACTTCGACAGGTACGGGGTAGATGAGCATGCTGCACCTCCACCGCAAAAGCTGCGCTTGCAGGTGTTTACGGATTGTAAATGGATGAGGTTAACGCGTCGCAGGCTCGCCGATTCGTTCGCATTGTAATGACGCGTTGAGGGGAGCCTTCACCAAACGTAGGATGGCGGGACCAGGCACGCCGCCGAATGCGCATCGAGGACGTCCGACGCCAAAGGACAAGCTCATTCAGCCGGCCATGCACACATGCCGTTCGTCCGCAGTTCCCACCCAGGAAGGTGCACCTCATGAAGATCGTCGACCTCAGCCGCGAGCTCTATCATCGTACGCCGAGCTATCCTGGCCATCCGCCGATCATACACGGCATGTGGAAGAACCATGAAGAAGCCTTGGCAGAGTCCGGAAATGTGTACGGACTGTCGTCGATGTTCATCTCGATGGCCGATCATGGCGGAACCCATATTGATGCACCGCGGCATTTCGGGCCACGAGGCATATCGATCGACCAATACCCGCTGGAAAAATGCATCGTGCCGGGCATCTGCCTCGACCTGCGGCACATCGCGCCGCGCGCCGAAATCTCGCCCGCTGATCTTCAAACCGCCGTAAAGCAGTCTGGCGTCGGCGTGCCGAAAGGCGGCACGGTGCTGCTATGCACGGGTCATCACGAACGTACCTTTCCGCGCAAGGCCTATTCGACCGACAATCCCGGCGTGAACGTCGCCGCCACGGAGTGGCTCGCCAGCCAAGGCATCGTGCATTTCGGCATCGATTCGATGCGGCCAGGACCTGACAGCGACGTCAATCTGCTGGTGCACAAGGCGTGTCTCGATCTGGACATCACCCACATCGAAAGCCTCTGCAATCTCGAAGCCCTGCTCGGCAAGGGACAGTTCACCTTCATCGGCCTGCCGATGAAGTGGCGCGAAGGCACGGCCTCGCCGATCCGCGCGGTCGCGGTGTTCGACATGTAGAGCGTTGAAGAAAAGTCATCCCGCTTTAGGGACAGAACAGGAAAAGAAAAATGCAGGAGAGGAAACACAAACACCGGTCGCGCCGGGAGATCCTGCGCGCCGGCGGAACGTTCATCGGTCTGGTAACAGGCGCAAGCCTCAGGCCAGGACCGGCCGCCGCAGGAAGCTATCCCGATCGCCCGATCAAGATCATCGTGCCATTCGCGCCGGCGGGGCCGACCGACATCATCGCGCGTGTCCTCGCGACCCATCTCGGCCAGGCAATCGGCGGAACGGCGGTGGTCGAGAACCGTCCCAGCGCGGGCGGCAATATCGGCATCGGGATTGCCGCGCATGCAGACGCTGACGGCTACACGCTGCTCGTCACCTCGAGCGCCTATGTCGTCAATCCCGGACTTTATGCCAGGATCCCATATGATCCGTACAAGGAGTTTGCGCCCATCGCCGAACTCGGTACCTCGCCGAACGTGATTCTGGTGTCCCCCGATCTCGGCGTGACTTCGATCGCCGATCTCGTCTCGCGTGCCAAGGCCGATCCGAACGAACTGAACTATGCGAGTCCCGGCGTCGGAACGACACCGCATCTGTCAGGCGAACTCTTCAAGATCGTCTGCGGGGCCAATATGACTCATGTGCCGTTCTCGGGCGCGGGGCCTGCGATCCAGGCGATCCTTGCCGGAACCACGCAGGTCGCTTTTGCGGCGCTGCCACCGGCGCATCCACATATCAAATCAGGCGCGCTAAAGGCGCTGGCCGTGACCGGCGCGCATCGCTGGTTCGATCTGCCTGACGTTCCGACCATGGTCGAGCTTGGCTACAAGGATTTCATCTCGGACACGTTTCAGGGTTTTCTTGCGCCTGCGAAAACGCCGGCGGACATAATCGAATTGCTTTCGGCCAAGTCGATCGGGATCCTGAAGACGCCGAAGATCGCTGAGCAGTTGCGCAATGATGGCTTCGAGGTCATCGCCAACGGACCCGAGGGCATGAGAAAGCGCATCGAAGACGAAGTCCCGAAATGGCGTGACGTCATTGCAAAGGCCGGCATAAAGCCGGTGTGACCGCGCCGGACGTGAGGACGGCGATTTCGGACCTGGATAGGGCACCGCGCAGAACGTCATCGCAAATCGCCCGTCCGTTTGACAGGACGAGTTATCTGACTAAAGTCAGATATCATGCCGCTCGACCCCATCGCGCGTGTCCGCCGCTTCAACCGTGCCGTCACCTCCGAGGTGGGCGCCCTGGACACGTCCTTTCTCGGGCGCGGACGCCCGCTCGGCAGCGCCCGCGTGCTCAACGCAATTGGGCATGGGCAGTCGGATGTCGCGGCGATCCGCGACTATCTCGGGCTCGACTCCGGCCTGATGAGTCGCCTGCTGCGCGGCCTCGAAGACGAAGGCCTGATCGAGACCGTGCCGCATCCAGAGGATGCGCGCCGCCGCGTCGCCCGGTTGACCAAGGCCGGCCGTTCCGAATTCCGCGCTTATGAAGCGCTCTCCAACGCCCAGGCCAAAGACTTCCTGGCCCGCCACCCGCGGCAGGAAGAACTTCTGCGCGCGATGGACCTTGTCGCTTCCGCGCTCGGGCGCGGCCGCATCATGCTCGAGGAAATGGACCCGAGAAGCGACGACGCCAGATATTGCCTCGACGAATATTATGCCGAACTCGCACGCCGCTTCGAGAAGGGCTTCGACGTCTCGCTGTCGCGCGATCCGGAAGCCATGGACATGATCCGCCCGCGCGGCGCATTCCTCGTCGCGATGTCGGACGGCTTGCCGATCGGCTGCGTCGGACTGAAGGGCGGAGGCGGCGAGATCGCGGAAATCAAGCGGCTGTGGGTCGCGCCATCAGCGCGCGGCCTTGGGCTCGCACGTCGTCTCATGGAGGCCGCCGAGGACATCGCCCGCGAATTGTCCATCAAGGTCCTGCGTCTCGATACGAACAGCGCCCTGCCCGAGGCGCAGCAGCTTTACCGCAACAGCGGCTGGAGCGAGATCGAGCGTTTCAACGACGATCCGTATCCGGACACGTTCTTCGAAAAGCACCTCTGAAAAGAGCGCTCTAACCGCGGTTGCATTTGTGCGCCGCGCACCGGCTGCCTTGCTGAGGCCGCTTTTTCTACCTTACCTTGCGGGCTTCAAAAAATAAAACTGGGAGGAACCCGCGTGACCACCCGTCGAAACTTCTTGAAGGGCGGCGCTGCCGCCAGCATCATGTTCTGCAGTTGCGGTCTGTTGCGGAGCGCTCACGCGCAGCAGCCGGCGCGCCGGACACTGCCGGTCAGTGTCAACGGCAAGCGTGTGAAGACCATCGACGTTCACGCGCATTGCCAGATCCGGGAGGCCGGCGCACTGCTGGGCAACGATGCCGGCAAGATCCAGGTGCCTCCGGTGCGCGGCGCCGAGGAAGCTTTCATCAATCTCGATCAGCGGCTGGCGGCGATGGACGCGCAGGCGGTCGACATGGAAGTGCTGTCGATCAATCCGTTCTGGTACGGCCGCGATCGTGAGCTCGCGGGCTCGATCGTGCAGATGCAGAACGAAAAGCTCGCCGAGCTGTGTGCGTCCAAGCCGGATCGTTTTGCCGCCTTCGCGTCGCTGACGCTGCAGGCGCCCGATCTCGCGGTGAAGGAGCTGGAGACGGCGGTCAGGAAACAGGGGCTGAAAGGCGCAGCCATTGGCGGCATGGTCGAGGGCATGCCGTTTTCCGATCCCAAATTTCACCCGGTCTGGGCCAAGGCTGAAGAGCTTGGCGTCCCCTTGTTCATCCATCCGCAGGGCATCGCGGAATTGAACAAGCATCTCGCCGGTAACGGCTGGCTCTCCAACCTCGTTGCCTACCCGACCGAGACCAGCATTGCGCTGGCGCACCTGATCTTCGAAGGCACGTTCGACCGTTTCCCCGGCTTGAAGATCATCGCCGCGCATGGCGGCGGTTATCTGCCTTCCTATGCGGATCGTGCGGATCACGCCTGCCTGGTCAGCCCGGCCAATTGCAATCCCGACATCAAGCTGAAGAAGCGGCCGACCGAATATCTCAAGCAGATCTATTTCGATTCGCTGGTGTTCTCGCCGGAGGCCATCCGGCATCTGGCCGCGCAGGTCGGCGCGTCCCAGCTCGTGCTGGGCAGCGACTATCCTTATCCGTGGCAGTTGCAGCCGGTCGACCACATCTTCGCATGCACGTCATTGAGCGATGAGGAGAAGGCCGACATCCTCGGCCTGACCGCGGCGAAGCTGATCAACGTCCAGGCGTGATCGTCAGCCGGAATGACGCCGAGCAGCGGGACCAGCGGCTCATCAGCACGTTCGCAGCGAAGGCTCAGACGCTGCGGACTTGTGCTCCGTTCCGACGGATGCGCTCTTCGTCCGGACAATCTCGCCCTGCAAGTTTCCAGAGGCAGGAGAGAATCACCTTTGCCTCGGTTTCGTCGAGCCGCGCCATGACCCTTTTCTGATGGTCCCGGGCGCGCCGTTGCAGCACCTTCACGAGCTGATGGCCGCTCTTGGTAAGGTGGATCTGCCTGACGCGGGCATCTTGCGCGACCTGGGTGCGCTTGGCTAATCCGCGCTGTTCCAGGCTGTTGAGGGTCGGAACGATCCTCGGGCGCTCCACTTCAAGGCTCTTGGCGAGATCAGCCTGGTTGATGCCGGGGTTCTCCGCCACCACCACAAGCACCAGGAATTCCGCAGCCGTTACGTCGGACTCAGCGAAACACTGAAGAATTCCCTCAAAGACCGCCAGTTGCGCCCGGTGGAGGGCATAGCCCAGGGAACCGTCAAGGTAAGACATTTCTGCTGATTCATTATGCTCGCGGGACAGGATGGGCATAACCGACGGCGTCCCCGACTGCTCCTTATGGAAGCGACCCTAGAGCGCCGACAGGGCGCGGAATGCTGCATCGGCCGCCATAGGAAACGCCAGAGCGAAAATCGAAATTCACCGGCTGGTTCTGCATAAAATATGAGCAAATGCGGAACCGGACGCAACAACAATATGTCGCGCGGAGACCATGTCACGTGAACAATATGTCATGCCAAAAGGAAAGACCTCCGGCGGGGCATCGCCGGAGGTCCCTGGAGGTCAACACGAAGAACTGTTTGCGGCAGGTCTCTGTTGACGTTGGTAGAACCGCAGGCGTGCTGCGGCTCTTTGTCCTCAGAAGTTACGCTGCGCGCGGAGCTGGAGCAGGAAGGTATCCTGGTCCTTGAACTCGTAGCGGGCGGCCGGCTTGGGCGCCGACGGGCCCAGGACGGCGGTGCCCTGGAAGCTCTGGTCGAGGTGGAACCACTGGAATTCGGCCGAGAAGGTCAGGTTCTTGACCGGGGTCCAGCGAGTGACCGCACCGAGCTGCGACACGTTGAAGTTCGGGTTGCAGACGAAGTCCGCGCTGACCGCCTTGGCCGGCGTGGTGTAGTTGAGGCACATGAACGCCTTCGCCGCACCATCATACCGGACTGCCGAATAGCTACCGAAGACGCTGGTCGACCAGTAGGGATCCCAGTTGTGGTTGAAAGCGCCGCGGATGCCGAAGGCTTCCGTCAGATGCAGCGATCCGTCGCCGCCGGCCGCGACCGGCAGGTAGACGCCGTCGGTGGTGGCACCGAAGCCGATGCTCTGGTAGGCGCCCGCGCCGCCGCCGCCGAACATCGCGAAGCTCGGCGAGGCTGACGAGGAGGAGATCACGTACTTGGTCGCGCCCTTGGCGTAGCTGACGTCGAACTTGATGTCGTCGCCGGGGCCGGTCGGGATGTTCTTGATGTTCACGCCGATCATCGCCGCGCCACCCCACTTGGTGTCAGGGTGACCGGAAAGCTCGGACGCTCCGGTCGGTGCCGCACCCGGCAGACCCACGCCGCCGGCTGGCGCGCCAGCCGCGTTGAGCGTGTTGTAGGAGCCGCTCACTTCATGCGCCGCGGCCGAAATCTGGAACAGACCCCAAGCCTGGTCGACGCGGATGTTGCCGACCACGTCAGGCGAGTGAACGCCCGCATAGGCGTTGCCCGAGTTGAACGTCGCGTTCAGAGGCAGCGACAGGTTGTAGACCGCGGTGCGATCCCAGACCGTCGGATCGTCCAAGCCGATGCTGGCCGACACGCCGTTGCCGAACTGCGCGGTGTACTGGATGTTGTTCACACCGGTGTCGGTGTTCTGGCCGCCGAGCAGGTTGGAGTTGATGTTGCCCGGGAAGCCCTGCCACGGAGTAGCGTAGGCGGAAGCGGACTTACCAAACGTGAAACCGGCAAAC
The DNA here is from genome assembly GCF_043638955.1 of Bradyrhizobium sp. 31Argb. Taxonomy (NCBI): domain Bacteria; kingdom Pseudomonadati; phylum Pseudomonadota; class Alphaproteobacteria; order Hyphomicrobiales; family Nitrobacteraceae; genus Bradyrhizobium; species Bradyrhizobium sp. 31Argb. Next base: position 36,300 of record NZ_JBEGDB010000054.1, read on the forward strand.
TGAATGAAGACGTATTCGACCGCGACATAGCCGCCGCCGGGAGTGTCGAGCAACTGCGAGCCGGCAACCGGCAGGCCGGTATTGATCGAGTTCGGGTTGTAGGTGCTGCCGCCGAGCGTCGAGAACTGGAAGTCGGCCTGGCCGAAGGTGCGGACCACGCCATATTCGGTGGCGGTGCGGGTATCGATCGTCAGCGCCATACGGGAACGAGCGGCGAAGTAATCGCGATAACGGTTCCCCTGACCGATATCGCCGTTCCACGCCGGCGTGCCATGGATACCGCCGTTGAAGGTGGCGTCCACGCGCAGATAGCCGCCGATCTTCATGCAGGTGTCGGTGCCCGGGATGTACCAGAAGCCGGCGCCGTACAGCGAGCAGACCTTCACATATTCGACGGCCTTCGCCTTCACCGGAAGATCGGCCGCCTGCGCGCCCGCCAGAGTGATGAGGCTTGCGGCCCCACCAAGTACGAATGTCCTAACGACAGTCATTTTATTGCAACCTCCTGATCTGACGGACTGGTGTCAGTCGAAGCGGAACGAGCGGCCTGAGACCCATCGCTCTCGCGTAATGCCCAATTACAAGTGTCCCAAGCTGACGGAAAATTTATCGCGTCGAGCCGACCAGCCCCCTTGCCCGAGCATAAGTAGCGAACTTATTTGTCATGATCTAGGGTCTGTTGGGATTCATCGGGAGTTTATCACGGCAGCGGTCAGATGGATCATGGCTGCGAAGCTTTGATCTG
>NZ_JBEGDB010000548.1:0-1933 GCF_043638955.1 Bradyrhizobium sp. 31Argb
CTGCGCCAATACTGGATGCCGATCCGCTACGCACGCGCCCGCTGATCACTGCGGACGTGGGAGCTCTTACCGCTTACCCTCATCCCGAGCCGGCGCGCAATGGCCTTGTTCGACTCGCCACGGCTCAGGAGTTCCAGGACAGCGTTCTGCCTCGCTGTTAGGTTGCGATTTCTCGGACCTGGGTCTGCCAAATCTTCTTCGCCGCCGTTGCCATCTCTTATGCCGCAAGAGAGGGCGGGGTTGCTATCGACCGCCGGATGCCGCTGCGCCGCACAACTCCGTTTTGGCCGCATCGCCGACGGAAAATATGATCCGCCGTTGAGTATGAGCGAGAAGGCCTGTAGCGCTAGTTCCTCGTCTGTTCCGGCATTAACGATTCCTTGCGCACCAACATTCAACGCTGAGATAATCTCCTCGCGACTTTCCCTTTCCGAAAAAATCACGAGAGGCACGTCGGGAGCGAGCGCCCTGAGGACCTTGATCCTTTGCATATTATCGCTGTCTGCAATCGAACCGCTGCCAGCATTATAAACCAGCATTTCACAATTCGCGTCCGCATCAATCAACCGTTCTGCTTGGTCCGGAGTATGTACAGTCAGCCGAAACTTACTGCGGGCGGCCGAATGATCCAAACGGCCAAGAATGCTGGTAAGGCCTAGACTTCGCAGCGGGAGAGTGTCGACAATTAAAATGCCAAGTTCGGCGCTCGGAACTGTCATCTTGCCCTCCATGAAGCCCTAAGTGCTTGGGCGTAAGCTTGATGCTCCAGCTTCTGTGTTTTTGTCGTGAGGCGCGCACGGGGCCCCCCTAAAGTTGAACACAAGATACCTCACATCTATGGCAAATTCAACAAGTCACTATTAACTTGATCAAGGCCTAACACTCGTGGCGTACACCCTTGATCATCCGTCAGAGGAATCGCCGCCAGTGACGCTTTCGAAATCCAGTCCAGCCAGCTTGCCTCCAGTTTGCGCTCAGGCTCGTCACAGTATCCTCGATTTGACCAGCCGCCGCGATGAGCTCCTCGCCGCCTGAGATCAAAACACCGGTCGGCATCCGTTCGAATAACCGCAGGCCAAGCCCGGTCTCAAAAGCGCCGACGCGTCTCAGCGCGGCGAACGCTAGTCAGAACCGATAGCGGAATGCCGAGCTGCACTCTGGGGAAGCTCCCTTCGAGGGCGTGATAGCGGCCTGGTGGGAGGGCCGCTACAGGTCACCTCCGCGGCCGAAGTCTCTCCGCGAGATCATGAAGTAAAATGAAAGCAATGAGCGCGACTGACCACTGGTAAGTCGTGCGACATGCGGATCTTTCTTTACAGGCGTCTTTGGTTGCTCAAATATCTTTCTGCGGTGGGTCAGGGTATCCACCCTGGAGCCCCCTCCACATCTGTCACAGATAGGAAGGCTTCTATGATCCTATTCAGGATAGTCTTCGCAGTAACCGCTATCTTGCTAAGCGGGAATGCATTTGCGGAGCCAGGGATGTGGATCGGGACAGCCCCATTTTGCTCTGGATCGCCAGCAGACTGCACTGATCTGGGAATGACATACGTGAAGAGTGATCCAAAAGGGGACGGTGGCGAATGCTGGACTGGAACGAAAGTGTATTGTTCAGGTTATCCCGCCCCTGAAATTGCACTCATGGGTTATGATGCTTGTGACGGTTTTCAATGTCATCGAACGATGTGCGGTATCAATCCCAGTCCGGGTCCGAGGGTAATCGTAAGTGAGTCTTGGTACTTCTGTCCTGTCTGCGGCAGTGCAAATTTTAGAAGGATCATGAGATTGAACAAAGTTCCTAACGCACAAATGGCGCGTGCTTGTCCGTGGCGATATTTCTAGGTTCGTGATCATCGGGTGTCCGTCGTCAGATAATTTGAGACAGATCAAGCTTTTCGAGAAGGGAGGCTCTGGCTCATCAGGGGTTAGAGTT
>NZ_JBEGDB010000549.1:0-1925 GCF_043638955.1 Bradyrhizobium sp. 31Argb
CAAAACGAATCGTTCCATCCAAAGCTTGAATCACAGCCAAGCACGAATGAGAATCCTGAATCCCAACAGACCCTAGTCACGTGAATCTAAAGTTCGCCACATAAGGTCTGCTGGGCTTTATGGCAGAAGCGTTTGACCGAGGCCAGAATCTGGTCTGCGGACTTGGTCCATTTGAAGGGCTTCGGGTTTCTGTTGTGCAGGTCGATGAAGGTACGGATGTCGGTCTCGAGCTGCCTGACGGAGGTGTGGACACCTCGCTGGATCTGCTTTCTGGTGAGTTCAGCGAACCAGCGCTCGACCAGATTGATCCATGACGCGGACGTCGGCGTAAAATGAACATGATAGTGAGGTCGACGTGCGAGCCACGCTTTGATCTTGGGTGTCTTGTGGGTGGCGTAATTATCCATGACGATATGGACATCGAGCCCTTCAGGAACTTGGGCATCGACTTCTTTTAAAAACTTCAAGAACTTGACTGCGCGGTGGCGCTTGTAGCATTTGCCGATGACGAACCCCGAGGCGACATCGAGCGCGGCAAACAGCGAGGTCGTACCATGCCGCACATAGCTGTGCGTGCGACGTTCCGGTACGCCAGGCATCATCGGCAAGACCGGTTGCTCGCGATCGAGTGCCTGAATCTGGCTTTTCTCATCGATGCTGAGGACAAGGGCTCGGTTCGGCGGGGATAGGTAAAGGCCGACGATATCGCGCACCTTGTCGACGAACAGTGGATCGCTCGACAGCTTGAACGTCTGGCTGCGGTGCGGCTGCAAGCCGAACGCTGCCCACATTCGGCGGATCGTGGTGTGGGAAAAGCCGGTTTCCGCAGCCATCGAGCGGATCGACCAGTGCGTCGCATCGGCCGGCGTCGTACGCAACGTCCGCTCGATCACGGCAGCGACCTGATCGTCGTTGATGGTGCGAGGGCGGCCAGGGCGGGCCTCGTCAAGCAGGCCATCACAGCGGTCCTTCAAGAATCGGCGGCGCCACTTGCCAACGGTATGTTCGTGGAGGCCGAGTTCCGCAGCTACAGACTTGCTTGGCAAGCCATCCGCACATCGCAGGATCGCGCGGCATCGCTCAGACAGCGACCGGGCAACACGATGACGACGAACTTGCCTCTCCAAGTACGCCCGCTCCTGCGGATTCAGCATTAACGGCGCAATCGGCCGGCCTCGCTCACCTGCATTAGCCACTCGCACTCTCCTCTGTAGAGATTCGAACTATCAACTAATGTGACGAACTTGCGTTCCAGATGACTAGGGACCCCGATGCGATGGTCCGTCCTCCGAAAGGAGAGTTGTGCAATCGGACCAGTTTCGCACTAGAAACGGCATCAACGAAGCGCAACGAACGCGATCGAAATCGAACGAAAACGTAGGAAATTCAACGAAGCTGATCGCTATTCTGCCGCTCATAACAGTCTGCGCGCGGCTTCGAGTGCCGGCCGATGATAACGAAATCAATGGCGAGACAGGGACTCGTTTGGGCCGAGATGGACTTTCGCCCCAAATACGCGGGTTGAAGACCCGACCGGCAGGCTGCCCTCCTTTTCCTTTCCTGTCGCATCCGATCGTACGATGAGCTCATAGCGTTCATTCCGTTTTGGCCTCGCCTGAGCATGATGTTCGGATGATCAACGCTTCCGGCATTCGCCCGATAGGTAACAGAACAAAGGCGTTTGCCGCGGCTATGGCGACGTCGCAGAGCTCGCCGGCGAAGCACTGATCGATGGGCGACGTATGCTGGTGGCCGCAAACAGGGAGACGATGAGGTGACGGTGTTCGCCATCATAGCCGCCATCCTTGACCTCGAGCTGCAGGAATGTGCTGTCTTCTCGATCGCCCGCGTCGTCGGCGACACCGCGGCGCTCGCCAACGAAAGCCTCACGGCACCGCTCAATGTCGAAATGATCGAGCAGGAAC
>NZ_JBEGDB010000550.1:0-1922 GCF_043638955.1 Bradyrhizobium sp. 31Argb
AGTAGAGTCGAGGAGAGGCGCGGTGATGCGCTTGTTGCGCGTTCCGTTTCCTCTCCCCGCTCATCAAACCGGACGTGCGGTTTTCCCGCATCCGGCTTTCCGACAGGTTTCGTCACAAGGCGCACGTCGGCGACACTTTGCGCACGCGGTTCAGCACAAGTACGCCAGGGTTCCCATAGATCTGATCAGAGAACCGTCTGACGCCACGTCCTGGCGTTTTATGTCGTCTGCGCAGAAAGGCGAGCACGCGGTCAAAGACGTGTCGATCAACGGCCTGATGAGCCGTAGCAAGCGAGCCATAGCTGAAGTAAGCGGACCAGCCGCGCAGAAGGCGGTTCAGTCGTGCTTGTACTTCGGGCCAAGCGCCCTTGTTGCCCGGCGTCAGCAGTTCGCTGACCTTCCTCTTGATCCGCAGCACGTTTTTCTTCGACGGAGCCGCGCCAAGATACCACCGCCCCCCATTGCGGAAGTGGCGGGGTCCGAGCGTGTACCCAAGGAAGTCAAAGCTTTCCAATCGGGCATTCTTCACCGAGGTTTTAGTCTCGTTGAGTGTCAGCCCAAGCTTGGTCATCACCGCTTTCGTCCACGTCAATGCGTCTTCCGCGTAGCCGCGGCTGAGAATGACGAAGTCGTCGGCATAGGAGATAATCTGGCCATGGAATGCTTCACGCCGACCGCTGAGTCGCCAATGCTTCAGGAACCGGTTCATGTAGATGACGGAGAGCAGCGGACTGATGACACCGCCCTGTGGCGTGCCACACTTGTTGCTCTTACCGCCGCTCATGCGCCGTTTCCCGTTGCTATCCCGCTCCTCGACCGGTACTCGCAGCCATAACTTAATCAGCCGCAGCACATTCCGGTCGACGATGCGTCGGGCCACCGATTTGAGGAGGTCCGAGTGTGGTATCGTGTCGAAGTATTTCGACAAATCGGCGTCAACAACATCTGTGTAGCCCCGGCACATAAGCCGGTGCACTTCCTTGACGGCATCGACCGCGTTGCGGCGCGGGCGATATCCATAAGCGCCGTCCTCAAAATCCGCCTCGAAGATCGGTTCCAGCACGATCTTTGCAGCAGCTTGGACGACCCGGTCCCGGATTGTTGGGATACCGAGCGGACGTACGCCGCCGCCGGGCTTCGGGATCATCACCCGCCGCACCGGATCGGGCCGATAGGTCTTCGTGACGAGTTCATCGCGCAGGCCAGCCAACCATGCTTCGAGTCCCGACGCGTCGATCTGTTCGAAAGTTATTCCGTCCACTCCCGGCGCACCCGCGTTGGCGCGGGCCAGCTTGTAGGCATGGCTCAGAATGTCCTCGCGGCAGATCTTGTCGTACAGCACGTAGAAGCGGAAGGCAGGCTCCGCCTTCGCTTTGCAATAAAGCTTTCTCTGAAGGCTCCTGATCTTATCGGGCGTTTCAAGGCTCATCGCCAATCTACCCTTTCCCTCGCCATCTTCAAAAGCGCACCTGAAGTCAGGGTCCTTTCCTCCGCCGGAATTACCCGGTTTCATCGGTACCTTTGACCCTGTCCGACTCCCGTCCGGTCCATCGACTACTCAATGCTGAAGGCGCGACCTTCGACCAAGACGGGTCTCCCCCGATTACCCGTACTACCTTTCCAACGTGCCGTGCCCATTACCCCGGTGAACCAGACAGGTGCGTGCGTCGATTGCTTCCCTGTCCGCACGGCCTTCCCCGCCATACGATCGGGTCGGCATTCACATCGTAACTTTCGAGGCGTGCTCAGGCTTCACTCACGTTACGGCCCGCTGGATTGCTCGGCCGCCTAAAGCGACCTTTGTCACGAGGCTTCGATCCGTCCGATTGCTCGTCCAAACCGCTCGTCAGCTACCAGATCAATCGACAACTCTCTGGGTGGATCCTTCCTCCACTGGTAATACGCGCCGTCGGGGCGCACCG
>NZ_JBEGDB010000551.1:0-1917 GCF_043638955.1 Bradyrhizobium sp. 31Argb
CATCGGCAACAGACCAGCTTTGGTGCGTTCCTTCTTCAAGCATCCAGATGTCGCCTATATTTCTGACCTATGAGTAACTCCCGAAGAAGCACCAGCAACTTCGGGAGGATGGTTTTGGGCAGCTGTGGCGCCAATTATCGAAGTTGTGGCGATAACAGCAGCCATTCCAGTTGCATTGATACCTGGTATCGCAAAGCCTGAATGTGTTTCGGCGTGGAATAAGGACCCCGTTTTCGGGGTGATCGGCATCCAATCGGGACCCCGGGACAAGGGTCCACAGTGTTGCGCAATGCCGCTCCAAAGGTCACCTCTCACCATTTGGCGCGGATCGAGCTCGCTCTGATTGAGGGAGATAATGCCCAGACGATTCAGGAATTTGAGATGGCCAACCGGGCCTTCCACCACGCGCTGGTGGCGCCCTGCGCGATGCCGCGCCTGCTTGCGAGCCTCGACGGACTCCAGCTTGCAAATTCACGGCTGGTGTTTGCGATGGCGCGAAGTAGCGGCTGGCGACCAAGGTCCAATCAGGATCACCGGCTGATTCTGCAAGCATTGCGAGCCCGCGATGTCGATCAAGCCTGCAACCTGCTCGCGCGCCACATTCAAACGATTGAACGCTTGGCCCTTCCCGCGTCCTGACCGAATGCGATCTGGCGAGTTCCGTCGCGAACCGTAGACGTCGCAGAACGTCGAACCATTGACCCTCTTGCCGCACGACGCGGCAGGTGGCGCGGGGTTGCGGTGAACGCGATCGCAAGATAGTTATGCTACCCACTCGCGACATCGCTGTACGGCTATCCATGATTCGTCGACTGGCGTGGAGGCAATCTGAAAATCGGCCTCAAGAGCTTGCGGGTCGTCCGAGAGAAGTGTCGTCCGGTCCGATGGAGATCCCAATTGAGCAGGTCTCTCAGGACGTCAATTGTCGGTAACTGACCGCTCGATGCACGTCCGCGAGCTGCAGTGGATTGAGCCTGACGCCGCGATGCGCCGTCTCGCGCATCGACCCCATCTCACGTTTCTCGACAGCGCTGCACAGGCATGAGACGCTCGGACGTTATTCATATCTGAGCTGCGAGCCGTTCAGCACCTACGTGATCGTGGACGGACGGGCGAGTTGGAACGGAGCGGCTCTCGAGGGCGATCCATGGGAAGTTCTTCGAACCCTTCTCGCCAAGTATCCGCAAGAGCATCGCCCTGATCTCCCGCCGTTTCAAGGCGGCACGGCCGGCTTTTTTGCTTACGATTTGAACAGGACATTGGAGCGATTGCCGGCGCCCGCAAATCCCGGTCAGCGTTTACCCCAATCGATTCTGCACTTCTATGACGTGGTGGTCGGCTTCGACCACTGTGACAACAGATGCTGGATCGTCTCGACCGGATGGCCGGAGCAAAATCCCGCTCGACGAATCGAGCGTGCGCGCCGTCGAGCTGACGAGTTTGCAGCACTGCTTGCCAGTCGAAAGGCAAGCGCTTAGCCGCCACCCTATGGACGCGGGCTTGACGCTTTGCGGAATCGCCACGGCATGAGGTCTTCGATTCTGCTATGGGGATGGACGTCAGCGAGGTGCTGGACATCATCCCGGCGATTCTGCGGGTGCTGCGCACGATCCGTCCTAAATATGGCTGCCGCAGCTGCACCGATGGTGTGGTCCAAGCGAAGGTGCTGCCGCGCCTGATCGAGAGCGGCATGGCCTCGACCGCACTCGTGAGCCACGTGGTGATCTCGAAGTTCGCCTGGTATCTGCCGCTGTATCGGCAAGTGCAGATTCTGGCCGGCCAGGGCGTCCATCTCGACCGGTCGACGCTTGCCGGCTGGGTGAAGCGTGCGGCCTGGTGGCTCAGGAGCCTCTATGACCTCCAGCTGCGCACGATCCAGGCCGCGCCGCGCGTGTTCTGCGACGAGACGCCGATGCC